>DQVB01000725.1 GCA_015661985.1 Planctomycetota bacterium
AGCGCGCGGCCCGGCGGATCGACCGGCCGGTCGGTCGCCAGGCAGCGTACGCCGAAGGCCAGGGGCAGCGACCAGGCGGTCACGTCGTAGATCTCATCCGGCAGGTACTGTTTGTTCCGTTCCAGCTGGCGTTTGACGAACTCTTCACCCATGGGGACTTCGCGGTCCAGGAGTGTCCGGACCAGACGCCCGGCGGGCTGCGCCACGGGGACGTGGTAGGTGCCGGCCGGCAGGGCCACCTCCCTGGCCTCGCCGCCGCGGATGTCCTTGGCCTTCACCGACACGGACTCACTCAGCCGTCGCACTTCGATGCGGTTGGCGGCGAGCACTTCGGCCAATCGGCGGGCCCGCTGCGGTGTACGCCCCTCGAGGAGGAAATAGTGCCGCACGGGGCCGTCGTGGCCCAGCTGGATCGCCCGCCGCTGCGCTTCGTAGAAATCCCGCAGAAGGGCCTGGCGGTTCTCCGCCGCCACTTCCACGGTGGCCAGGCCACTGACGTAATGGTGCAGGACGGCGGTCGGGTACCGCAGCCTGGTGCGGTCGCTGCGGGCGATCACCAATCCGCGCACGCCGGCCTGTTCCCAGAGGATGCCGATGGCGCCCTGCAGGGTGGGCCATTGCGATCCGTACCCGGGATAGTAGGCGTCGAACATTTCCCGAGTGGTGTAGCGGAACCCGCGCTCGTCGAACCAACGCCCTTGGTGGCGCCCGATACGGAACAGCCACTCCCGTTGGTGCGCCAGGAGGAAGGGCAGCACGGGTTCGGTCGGCGGGGTGAAGTAATAGGTCCGGTCGCGGCCCATCTCGTGGGCGTCCACGTAAATCTGCGGCTGCCAATCCAGGTAGGCCTTCACCTTGGCCTGCATCTCACGCTGGCTCTGCAGGAACCAATCCCGGTTCATGTCGAACCAGTAATGGTTGGTGCGCCCGCCCGGCCATGGTTCGGTATGTTCGCTGGCCCATGGGTACGGGTCAGCGAAGACGCCGTGGTTCTTGCGAAAGCTGTGGACGAACCGATCGCGGCCGTCGGGGTTTTGCAGCGGGTCGATGATCACCACGACTCGCTCCAGCCAGCGGCGCGTGGCGCCGCGGCGATCGGCCACCAGGTGATAGGCGGTCAGCAGCGCCGCGTCCGCAGGGGAACATTCATTGCCGTGGGTGCTGTAGGCCAGCCAAACGATGGCCGGCGACCGCTCGATCACCGCAGCCGCTTGCTCGCCGGCCAGCTGGCGCGGATCAGCCAAGCGCAGATTGGCCGCACGGATCTCGTCCAGACGCCGGATGTTGGCCGGCGAGGAGATGACCACGTAATAGAGGTTGTTTCCCTCGTAAGTCTTGCCGTAACGCACCAGTCGAGTCCGGTCGCCGGTGGCCTTGGCCAATCTGTGCAGGTATCGTTCGATTTGCCTCGGCGTGGTGATCCGGCGGGCCCAATCGAACCCGAGCACCTGCTTGAGGGTCGGAACGTCCGGATCGACGTCCACGCCCGGCAAGGGCAACCTGGCAGGCTTCTCGGCGGCCGCGCCCGCGCCAGCCGAGACCAACGATGCGCAAACCACCATGACCAAATGCCAGACCACGTAGCGACGTTTCATTCCCACCCTTTCCTTTGAAAAACCCGAGGCTCGCCCAACCAGGGACAACCACGCTTCAACGCGGGCCATCCTGACGCGGCAGATCCGCAACCAAGCAGGACGGATTGGCAATGGGTCCAACGATGATCTCCGCGCCGTGCCCCCATCTCATGACGGAAGACCCTGCAAACGTCGATGGTTCTTCCGATCATAATCAGTCGGCCCGGTCAGGGCTACAAAAAACTGCTCCCCTTCGCGGCGCCGAGCCGCGGCTGGGGCAAGGCCGCCACCAGGTCCTCCACCAGCGACGACGCGCCCGGTCCTTCGCCCAGCCGCCCCATGCCCCTGGAGCCGTCTCCGGCCATGGCGGTAAGATGACGTGGCCAGAGGGGGCAGCCGCCGCTTGTGGCCCAGCCGGGCGTGGCCCGGCCGAAAGGCACACCGAAACGGGGACTGCATCATGAAAGAAGCGATGCTCTACGAGCGATTGGACGAGAACCGTGTTCAGTGCCGATTGTGCGGCCACCAGTGCGTGGTGGCCGAGGGACAAGAGGGCATCTGCCACGTGCGTGTCAACCGCGGCGGCAAGCTCCATACGCTGGTCTACGGCCTGGCCATTGCCCGCCAGGTGGATCCCATCGAAAAGAAGCCGCTCTACCATTTCTATCCCGGCTCGCGCTCCTATTCCGTGGCCACCGTGGGGTGCAACTTCCGCTGCCGCTGGTGCCAGAATTGGCACATCTCCCAGATGCCGCGCGACGAGGGGCGTGTGGCCGGCGAGAAGGTTTCACCCGAGTCGATCGTGGCCGCCGCCCGCCGCAGCGGCTGCCGATCCATCTCGTATACCTACACGGAGCCCACCATCTACTTCGAATACGCGTACGAGACGGCCCAGCTGGCCCACCGGGAGGGGATCGCCAATGTGTTTGTCACCAACGGGCATATGGGCGGCCAGATGCTCCGGACCTTCCACCCGTGCTTGGATGCGGCCAACGTGGATCTGAAGGCCTTCCGCGAGGAGACGTATCGCCGATACATCGGCGGAAAGCTGGAGGTCGTGCTGGAGAGCCTCCGCACCATGAAACAGCTGGGCGTGTGGGTCGAAGTGACCACCCTGCTGGTGCCGGGGGTCAATGATGATCCCCAAGAGCTGCGCGACCTGGCTGGCTTTCTGGTCAGTGCGTTGGGGCCCGAGACGCCATGGCACTTGAGCCGCTTCTTCCCCTCGTACCGCGTCGCCTCCATACCGCCCACGCCCGTCGAGACGCTCGAGCGGGCTGCTCAAATCGGCGGGGAGGCGGGACTGCGGTATGTCTACCTGGGCAACGTGGCAGTGCAGAGCAATACCAGCTGCCACCAGTGCGGGACGCTGCTGGTGCGCCGGTCGCAGATGGCGGTGCTGGAAAATCGAATCGGGCCCGGATCGCGATGTCCCCAGTGCGACACGCCGGTCGCCGGCGTGGGCATGGGACCGGACCGGTAGTTTGGCTTTCCCGAGTCTAGTCCACCTTCGAACCGACCAGCCGGTCAACCGGATCGGTTCGCCCGGCTCCGGGGGCCAGGCTACGGTGTGGCCGGGGGGGAAGTGCGAAACAGCCGCGACCCGGGGGCAGACGTCCGCTGCGGTCCATTTGGTTGCACCGGTTGCAATCGTCCGTCAAACTGGGAGTAGTAGAGTTGGATAGGGCCACAGCCCGGGATGTGCCCCGGCCGGTCAACGCCGACGGCCTCACGCGGCTGACGCGAACCTGCCGGGGACGAATTGCTCTTTTGACCAAGTGTCCAGCATGCGGTCACCCGGCGGCGGCTTGCGGAGCTTGAGCGGCAGGAGGTGGGCGGCACCAAGGGCGGCCTGGCGGAGCGGTAGATCAATGGTCTTCACAAGGTTACGCAATCGGCGGCGTATGCGACCGGCGCGGCGACTCGGCTACGAAGCCCTGGAGCCGCGACTGCTTCTGTCGGTTACAGGCGAGGAGCAAGAGCTGGTCTATCTCCTGAATCGGGCACGCCACGATCCGGTGGCGTATCAGCTGGAAGAAGACCTGTCCGTCGACTTGTCAGACGTTTCGCCGCGTCCCCCCTTGGCGGTCAACGACAGTCTGTTCGCCTCGGCCGGCTTCCACGCCGAGGAGATGGCCACCTACGACTATTTCGACCACCAGAGCCCGATCACGGGCGACTGGCCGAACAAGATGGCTCGGGACCACGGCTACGCCCTGCCAGCCTCCTGGTCGAACGACGCCAACTACATCGAATCCATCGGGGCCGGCACGTGGTACTATCCGGCCAGTGTACCGCTGAAGGAATTGATCGAAGACATCGGGATCGATCCTCCCGGACACCGCATCCACCTGCTGGGCATCAGCGATTTCCATGCGGGAAACCGGGAGATCGGTGTGGGCTACGCCTTCAATGCGTCGAGCATGTTTGACCATTACTGGGCCATCCATGCCACCCGGCGGAGCACGGACGACATCTTCCTCACCGGCGTCGTATTCACCGACGACAATGGCGACGGCCGATACGATGCGGGCGAGGGGCTGGCCGGGGTAACCATCGACGCCGGCGGCCAGTCGACCGCGACCAACGCCGCCGGCGGCTGGTCGATCCAGGTCACGCCCGGCCAGTACACGGTGACGGCCTCCGGTGGCGGGTTCTCTGGAACCAGCACGGCCCATGTGCTGGTGGGAAACGACAACATCGAGATCGATTTCATTTCCGGGCAACCGTGGGGCGTGATCAACTTCGAAGAGAACACGCCTCCCGCAGCAGCCGACGACCTGTATTTGGCCACGCGCGATGCGGCGTTGAACGTGCCCGCCGCCGGCGTGTTGGCCAATGATACAGACGCCGACCAGGATCCCCTTTCCGCGCTGCTGGTGACGGCCAACGATCCCGCCTCCGTGTCTCTCCAGGCCGACGGATCGTTCACCTACACGCCGCCTCCGGGTTTCACCGGGACCGATCGGTTCATCTATCGGGCCGACGACGGGACGGCGCTTTCCGAGGCGGCCACGGTGACGATCGGCGTGGCCGAGCCGCTGGGAGTGACCGATTCTTGGCAAGCCAGCGGCCTGGATCCGTCCGCGGGCGACGTCTGGTACCATTTCCAGACGGCTCGCGCCGGATACGTGACCTGGGTGACCTCCGGCGGTGAGGCAACGGTGACCCTGTATGACCCCAGTGGCAACCAGTTGGCCGTCTCCACCCCCCAGGGCGACGGGCAACGCGTGGATTACCTGGCTGATGCCGCCGGCCAAGCCTACTACGTGCGCGTCGCGGGCAGCGGCAACGACATCCAGCTGCGACTGGCCAACCTGGTCCAGCTCACTGGCACGGCCCTGACCGTGTACGGCACCGCCGATGCGGATGTGTTCCAGTACGGTTCTTCGGCATCCTACCAAGTGACGATCAACGGACTGGGATACCGTTTCCAGGATGGCCTGTTGGCAACCGTCCAGTTCACCGGGGGGGCGGGGCCTGACACGGCACTGCTGTTCGGTTCGGCGGCCGCGGAAACGTTTTCCCTCTACCCGGATCACGGCTCGATGGTGCGCGACGGGCTGGAGGTGAACGTGGCGGAGACCAGCACGATCCGCGTCCGCGGCCAAGGGGGCAGCGACGTCGCCCACCTGTACGATTCGCCCGCCGACGACGTCTACACGGGTACGTCCGCCTACGGCAGGCTGGTGGAACCCGGCAGCGGACTCTTCCTCATGGCCTCGCAGGTGGGCCAGATCACCGTGCACGGCAGCGGCCAGGGCAACGACGTGGCCCGCCTCTACGGCACGCCGGGCGACGATCAGGCGCAGGCCGGTCCGGCGGCAGCGAGCCTTTCCGGCAGCGGGTTTTCCCACCAAGTGATCGGGTTCCCCGCCGTGCACATGTTTGCCGACGAAATCGGCTCGCCGGGTGACCGCGGCAACGACCGACTCCAACTGTCCGATTCGCCCGGCGATGACGTGTTTACCGCCCGACTGAGTGAAGTCAGCCTGGCGGGCGACACCTGGTTCGTCCGCGGCGTGGGCTTCGATACGGCCGAAGCGACGGCCACGACCGGCGCCGACGAAGGGTGGTTCTACGGCACGCCGGGCAACGAGCGTTACGAAGGCCGACCTGACCAGATCACCTTCACCGGCACCGTGGCGGGCAGCACGTACACGAACCTGGCCCGCCGGTTTCCCTGGGCGGTGGCCTTCGCCAAGGCGGGAAGTGACGACCAGGCCGAACTGTTCGATACGGCCGGCAAGGACGGCTTCATGGGCACGTTTGTCTACGGCCGCATGGCCGGTACACGGGACGACGGGGTAGGCTACTTTCACCGAACCGTGCGTTTCGACTCGGTTATCGCTCGGTCCAGCGGCGGAGACGATGTGGCTCGCTTCGAAGACGGCCCGTTCAACGACACTTTCGATGCCCAGCCGGAGGTGGCCTGGCTGAATAACGGCAAGGCGATTCAGCGCGTCGAAGGCTTTCCGCTGGTCATCGCCACGGACGTAGAAAACCCTGACGCCCAGGGCCAAGACGCCGATGTGGGCACCAGTGTTGCTTACCTGACCGGCCACAACCTGGTGGAGAAGCCGGACGGGACGCGGGTCGTGACGGGCCAGACAGGGGCTGGCCAGGCGTATGTGATCCGGGCCGAGGCCTTTGACCAGTATCATTACAGCCAACTGAGCGAACCGGCTGGCCCGCCAGCTGCTGTAGGGGCGGCTGCGGGCGGGTCCGATCGTCTGGAACAAACCTTGGCGGCCGTGGCCCAGGAAATGGCCCGGCTGGCCAAGCGACTGCCCGACCAGCCCCAGCATACAGACGCGGTCGACTGGGTGCTGGAGCACATCCGGTGGCTGGGCGACCGGCAGGGCGCGCTGCGTCTGTGACGCCCGGCCCGGTGCGGCCCTCGCAGAGGGGGGCAGTAGCTTACTTCAGTAGATGCGCGCAGCTTGGGTGGATCCCTCTTGGGGTGTGGCGACGGGCTGGGAAGCCTGTGCCACGTTGGGCCCGGGCGCGGGGCATCCAAAAGCCGATCGCCGGCGATACACTCTTCTCGGGCCAAGTGCTATGATTCTGGAAGGCCGGCGCCTTGATCTTTGAGTCGCGCCCGGCGGTGGGGCCTCTGGGGTATGGTCGGCGTCGCGCAACGGGATTTGTGCCGTCCGGTCGCACGACAACGAAATATTTCTTGGAGAGACCGATGTGTCTCGGGTTGTAGTCTTGCCCCCACCTGGGGAACCGCCCGCCGACGGGGTCAAGTCGGCCGGATGGTGGCACACCAGCCAGGACGGGAGGCGGTTGGTCTGTGATCTGTGTCCTCGAGGCTGTGCGCTGAGGCCCGGGGCCAGGGGCTTTTGTTTTGTGCGGCAGAACCGCGATGGTCACCAGATCGTGCTGACCACCTATGGCCGCAGTACAGGCTTCTGTATCGATCCGATTGAGAAGAAGCCGTTGAACCACTTCTACCCGGGCACAGCGGTGCTGTCCTTTGGCACGGCCGGGTGCAACTTGGGCTGCAAATTCTGCCAGAACTGGTCGATCTCCAAGTCGCGGGAGGTGGAACGACTCAGCGAAAGGGCCGATCCGGACACAGTGGCCGAAGCAGCCCGCCAGTTGGGTTGCCGGAGCGTGGCCTTCACGTATAACGACCCGATCATTTGGGCCGAATATGCCATCGACGCGGCTCGGGCGTGCCACGCAGTGGGGGTCAAAACCGTGGCCGTCACTTCTGGCTATATCACCCCGCTGGCCCGGGAGCCTTTCTTCGAGGTGATGGATGCAGCCAACGTGGACCTCAAAGGGTTCAGCGAGGACTTTTATTGGCGGCTGGCCAGCGGCCATTTGGAGCCGGTGCTGGACACGCTGGAGTGGCTGGTGCGCCACACGGACGTGTGGGTGGAGGTCACCAATCTGGTCATCCCTGGGGAAAACGATTCGCCGGGTGAGCTGCGGCGGATGTGCGATTGGATCGTCCGGCAACTGGGCCCCGACGTGCCGGTGCACT
>DQVB01000534.1 GCA_015661985.1 Planctomycetota bacterium
CGGGCGGTAAGGGCAAGCGGATTCGGGCCTGTTTGGAGTTGGTCCGCGCGCCGAACCTGTTCACCGCCATGGCTGACTCGGGGATGGGTTTCCTGTTTACCCATCCGTACTACACCCCGGGTGACGGGTGGCGATTGACGCTCCTGGTGGCCGCTTCGACGGCCCTGTATGCGGCGGGCGTGGTGTTGAACGACGTGTTTGATTTCCAGGAGGATTGCCTCGAGCGTCCCGCGCGGCCACTGCCTTCGGGGCGGATTTCGGTTGCGGCGGCACGATGGTTGGGCTGGGGGTTGCTGGCCGTCGGAGTGGTTCTGGCCGCTGTGGCTTCCCACCTTGCAGCCAGCGCCCTTCCGGTGATAGTGGCGGTGAGTCTGGCGGCCCTCATCGTGGCTTACGACGGTCTGTTGAAACGCACTGTCGTGGGGCCGCCGGCCATGGGCGGCTGTCGGCTGGGCAATGTGCTCTTGGGTATGAGCGCGGCGACGGAACCGTGGCGCGGCGAGCACTGGCTGATTGCCGCAGCCGTGGGCATCTACGTCTCGGGGGTCACTTGGTTTGCCCGCACCGAGGCGCGACGCAGCAGCCGCTGGCAGCTGGGCTTGGCCACCTTGGTCCTGTTGGCCGGGATCGCCTTGTTGGGCTGGCTGCCACGACTGGCCGAGCATACGGTGCCCCTGTTGCTACGCCAGCCGTTCCGCTGGGTCGTGTTGCTGATGGCCCTCGGCGGGCTGATCGGCCTGCGCTGTCTGCGGGCGGTGGTCCGGCCCGGGCCGGCGCAGGTGCAGATGGCCGTTCGGCACTGCATTTTTTCCTTGGTCATTCTCGACGCCGCCATATGCTTCGTAGTCCAAGGGCTTGGGGGCGCCCTGGTGATCCTCGCCCTGCTTGTCCCCGCCCTCCTGTTGGGCCAATGGGTCTATTCGACGTGACTTTGGGGCGGTCGCCGCGTGCGTCGCCGCTTTCCCCTTGCATGGATCGGTAGCTTCGTAGCGGTTCTTCTGATGGTCCACCTGGGGGCCAGCCGGATTGGAGGGTTTCGTCCTGTTTTTCGGGGCATTTCAGCGCGGCTTGCGATCACGTTGCCGCCACGGCGCAGGCGGCCGCGGGGAGCGAAGAACTTTTTGCCCCCGCCCGGATCGTAACCTAAGGTAGAATCAGAGGCTGTCTCGGCCGTTTCCCGACCAGTTTGTAGGGGCCAGAGGCGTTCAGGACTCTTGTGAGGAGTTCGCGAAGAATGAGACGACGCGGCGGTTTTACGCTGATCGAATTGGTCGTCGTGGTGATGATCATCGGTGTGCTGGTGGCGATCGCTGCCCCGAAGATGCTCAATATGATGGGCGAAGCGACGGACAACGCTGCCCGGCAATCCTTGAGCATGCTGCGCGACGCCATCGAGCGGTACGCCGCGCAGAACAACGGCAACTATCCTTCGGGGACCGCGGACGAGATCAAGACGGCACTGTTGCAGTACCTTCGCGGACCGTTCCCCAAGTGCCCGGTAGGGACGGGAGCCCCCAATGATACGCTGACGGTCAGCACTGGCGATCCATTGGTCTCGGACAACGCAGGCGGTTGGATGTACAACGCCACCACGGGCGAGATCATCATCAACAGCACGGAGACGTCGCAGGACGGCGCCACGACGTACGACCAGTTCTAGGGACGGGTGGGCGGCGCCAAGTTGGCTCCAGCCGGTGGCGGGGCCCGGTCGGGTTTGTCACAGTGTGTTATTGAGGTGGAATCAGACCCATGGCGGAGACGTCCCGACGCGTCCTGGTGGCGGAGGACAACGCGGCCATGGCCGACGTGATCCGCTTCAACCTGGAGCGTGCCGGGATGGAAGTGGTCACCGCGCGCAGCGGCGACGTGGCCTGGGGCCTTTTCAACCGGCAGTCCTTCGATCTGGTGGTCAGC
This sequence comes from Planctomycetota bacterium, assembly GCA_015661985.1. Lineage (GTDB taxonomy): Bacteria > Planctomycetota > Planctomycetia > Pirellulales > Thermoguttaceae > SZUA-1497. The sequence continues at coordinate 1,915 of DQVB01000534.1, forward strand.
GACTTTCAGATGCCCGGGATGACGGGCGGGCAGCTGTGCCAGCGGATCCGGGATGCGGGATGGAGCGAGATTCCACTGATCCTGCTGACGGCCAAGAGCTTCGAGGTGGACACCCGGCGGTATCTGGAGGACTTGGCCGTAACGGCCATCATATCCAAACCGTTCAGCCCGCGCGAGTTGACACGGCTCGTCAAGGAAAGCCTCGCGGCGTGCGTCATGGAAGCCATGACAGCGGCATGGAAAATGGACGGCCATGTTACGCAAGACCGATCATCTGGGACTGTCGCGGCGGGTCATCGCTTACTACTTGGTTTTCAGCTGGGCCGCGATCATTTGGCTGGTGGTGGGTCTGGTGCTTATCACCCGGTCGGTTCTTCAGTGCCAGGCGGAGAGCACGTGTCTTGTGCGGGCTGGGGAGGCGGCCCGCGCCGTACGGTCGTTGGAGCGGCCATCGGCTGACCGGTTGCAGGGGCTGGTAAAGGATTTCACCGCGCGCTGGCGGCTCAGCTACTGCGGCGTGGTCTCCGGCGACGGGGTCTTTCTGGCCCACAGCGCCCCCGAGCAGGTGGGGCGGCGTTACGTACGTCCTTTGGGCCTGAGCGCCGATTGGGGCAACGTGCGGCGCGTGCAGTACACGGATGCGGCCGGCCGGGAGGTGAGCGAATACAGCGTGCCGGTGCGCAAGCATGGTCAGAGCTGGGGGGCTGGGGGACGTTGGTCCTTGGCGTTCCCGAGCGGGGTGTCTGGGGCATCTTCCGGGCGGCGGCCGAGCGCGCGCCGGTGGCCTTCTGGCTTCCTGTGGCGCTGATAGTGGTGGGCATTGTGGTCCTGAAGCGGACGCTGCGGCCGTTGGTGCCCATCGAGCAGCAGCTGGAGCGGCTGGCCACCCGCCTGACCGTCTCGCCGGCCGACCTGGAACCGGTTCGGCTCCCAGCGCCGGCCGCCGTGGGCTGGAATCGGCTGGTGGAGGCCCTGCGGCACGGCGGCCAGCCCGAGGAGCGGGAGAGCCGTCTGGCCCAAGCCCTGGAGGGTTATCGCCAAAAGAAATCGGACCAGGTGCTCAACAGCCTGTTGGACGGAGTGGCCGTGACCGACGGCCAGGGGCGGATCACCTTTGCCAACAAGGCGCTGTTGGGGCTGCTGGGGCGTCGGCCAGGAGAGGATTCGGTTTGTGGACAGACCATGTTCGATTGTCTGGGACTGGCTCCCGGGGGCCAGGCGGTTCAGCCGCTGAAAGACCCCTCGCTGGAAGGCCGCCCGGTAATCGTGGAATACCAGCGGGGCGGGCAGATCGAGGACGGCGTGCTGCGGATCGTGCGCACTCCACTGGCCGCGGAGCCCGGCCAGAGTGCCCGGGGCCACGTCTGGTGCGTACGCGACGTCACCCAGCAGAAACTGGCCGACCAGATGCGGGAGCAGTTCGTCAACGCGGCGACGCACGAGCTCCGCACGCCATTGGCCAATATCAAAGCGTACTCGGAAACCCTGGCCCTGGGCGATATGGTCGACGTGGAGCAGCAGAAGGCCTTCTGTAACACGATCGACGAAGAGGTAACACGCCTGGCCAATTTCGTCGACGACCTGTTGCACCTGAGCCGCATGCAGGTGGGCTCGACGTGTCTGAACCGCCAGACGACGGACATGGAGCGGCTGTTCCGGGAAGTGGTGGGCAAGGTCAGCCAACAGATGAAGCAGCAGCAGATCACCTTCGAGGTGGAGCTGCCGGGCAAGCTGCCCGAGCTGCTGGTGGACAAGGAGAAGTTCACCGTAGCCGTGGTGAACTTGCTGGGCAACGCCGCCAAGTACACGCCGGAGGGCGGGCGAATCCGACTGGGCGTGGAGCTCCGCGAAGGGGACGAGACGCTGCAGATCGACGTGGAGGACACGGGGATCGGCATTGCCCCTCAGGAGTTGCCGAAGATCTTTGACCGCTTCTTCCGCAGCACCGATCCGCGGGTAGGTCGGACCAGCGGCAGTGGTCTGGGCCTGGCATTGACCCAAGAGATTGTGCGGCTCCACGGGGGGAAGGTGACCGTGGAAAGTGAATTGAACAAGGGTTCGAGGTTCACGATCCTCCTGCCCACGCGGACGGAGGGTGCAACATGTTCAGGCGTGTGACCCAGGGTGCGGTGAACGTCATTCAGGGCGATTTGCCGCTCAACGCCGAGTCGGTGGAGCAGGTCGCGGCGCTGTTGGCCGAATGCGCAGCGGGTGGGCCACCCTATACGGTGGTGGACTTGGAGAAGGTACCCCTGATCGACAGCGCCGGCCTGGAGTTGCTGTTGGACTATGGCGACGAGTTCCAGCAGCGGGGCGGGGCATTGAAGCTGGCCGCCCCGAGCAACCTGTGCCGTGAAATCCTCATGGTGACGACGGGTGTAGGCGAGCGGCTGGAGGTCTTTGGCGACAGCTTGGCGGCCGTGGGGAGTTTCGTGCAATGAGCGCCGCCCGGTCCACCGCCGTTGTCGACGGAAACCACCCGCCCGCCCCCACTGCGTCCAATGCGCCGTTCCAGCGGCTGGGCGACCAGCTCATCAGCGCCGGTGTACTCACCCCGGACCAGCTGGAGGAGGCGCTGCGTCGCCAGAGCGATCTGGGGCTGAAGCTGGGCGAAGCCCTCCTGGAACTCGGTTTCGTCTCCGAGGAACAGCTCTTGCCCTTCATGGCCCGGCGGCTGAGCGTGCCGACTGTGCGGCTTCGCGACGGCCCGGTCGATCCGCTGGTGGTGCGGCTCATCCCCAAGCCGCGGGCCCAGGCCCTCGACACACTGGCCCTGTTCAAAGTCCGCGACACGCTCGTCGTGGCCATGGCCGAGCCGCTCAACCTGCAGCAGGTGGATGAAATCGAGCGGACCACAGGCCTGCGCGTCCGATCGGTGTTCGCGCCGCGGCCCAGTATCCGGCGGATGATCCAACGCTGCTACGAGGAAGGATTCCGTGTGGATACCGTCACAGCGGACATGGATGACAGCGCCGTGGAAATCTCCGATGACGCGGTGGAGGTGGACCTGGATTTCGCCACCGACGGCGACGAAGCGAGCCCGATCATCAACCTGGTCAATTACCTGATCATGCCGGCCCTGCGCCAAGGGGCCAGCGATATCCACGTGGAACCGGGCCGCAAGAACACATCGGTCCGATTCCGCGTGGGCGGGCAATTGTACGAGGTGCTGCGCCCGCGACGTGACCTGCATCCGGCCATCGTCTCGCGTATCAAAGTGATCGCCAAGCTGGATATCGCCGAGCATCGATTGCCCCAGGACGGCCGCGTGCACGTAGTGGTGGAGGGCCGTGAAGTGGACCTGCGTATTTCCGTGCTGCCCACGGTCCTGGGCGAGAAGGTCGTGATCCGCGTGCTGGATCGCCGTCGCTTGACCTTCGACCTGGACAAATTGGGCTTCCCCGCCGACGTGCTGGCCCAGTTCAAACAGTGTCTGGTCAAGCCCTACGGTATCATCTTGGTCACCGGCCCGACGGGCAGCGGCAAGACGACGACGCTCTACTCGGCCCTGGAGCTGATCAAGTCGGTGCACCGCAACATCGTCACCGTGGAGGACCCGGTGGAGTATCAGCTGGAGCTGGTCAACCAAGTGTTGGTCGACGAGACAGCGCAGCTGACTTTCCCTGTGGCCCTGCGTTCGATCCTCCGCCAGGACCCGGACGTGATCATGGTGGGGGAAATCCGCGATGCCGAGACGGCCAACGTGGCCGTGCAGGCGGCGCTGACGGGGCACTTGGTTCTCAGCACCTTGCACACCAACGACAGCGCCGGCGCCGTGACTCGCCTGATGGACATGGGTGTGGCCTCCTACAAAGTGGCCGCAGCCCTGGTGGCCGTGCTGGCCCAGCGCCTGGTACGCAACATCTGCCCTGACTGCCGCGGCTCGCACTATCCGCCGGCCGAGCTGCTCCAGTCGATCCGCTACGAGGGCGATTTCCGGCGAAGCTTCCTCCGCGGCCGCGGCTGCGAGGCCTGTCACGACACGGGGTTCCGCGGCCGCACAGGGATCTACGAACTACTGGTCTGCAGCCAGGAAGTGCGGCAACTGATCGTCCAAGACGCCTCGCTGCGCGAAATCCGCCAGTGGCAGCGCGAGCAGGGGATTCGCACACTGTTCGACGAAGCCATCAGCCTGGCCGAACGGGGTGAAACCAGTCTGGACGAGGCCATCCGGGTGGCGTTTTTCGATTGAACCGGACCGAAAGCCGTAGCAGTAGAGAATAACCGCGAAAGACGCGAAATGCACGAAAAGAACGGGCGGCAAACGCGGAAGGATCGCTGGCTTGTGGCCACAACAAATTCCTTCTGCCTTTGGCCGACGTTTTCGTTTGTTTCGTGTTCTCCAGCACTTGTGGTTTGAAAAGTAACGATCGGTGCGGGCAAGCGCGATGGACTACCAGTACACGGCCAAATCCGCCAGCGGCTCGACCCTGCGAGGCATACTGCCCGCCGCCTCCCCGGAAGAGGCTCGCCGCAAGCTGCGCGACCGCGGCCTGTTCGTTGTGTCACTGGGCGCTGCGGAGGGTGTGGCTGCGCGGCCGAGGAGGCGGGGGAAGCGGATCGGCAAGCGGGAGTTGCTCACGCTCACCTCGC
>DQVB01000741.1 GCA_015661985.1 Planctomycetota bacterium
GTCCAAGCCTTACTAAACGTGGGACCCAAAGGTCATACACCGGTTGACAACACAGCCGGGGATTCGGGAACGGAACGAATTCCGTTCTACGGCCGGCGGGTGGGTCGCGTACAAGCCAGCCACCCCTTTGGGGCCTTAGTGCCCGCGCCAAACGAAGGCGCAGCGTGGAAGCTGCCTTCGGTTGGACCGAACGAGGCCGCGGCCTCCGCCGGTTTGAGCTGGCGGGACTCGAAAACTTCGCACGAACGGCAAACCCTTGCGCCCCATCCTCAGCTGGAGATTGGCCTATCTCAGTTTGCCATGAGGTGACAAACCTGTAAATCAGCCGGAGCCAGCAGGAAGATCTGCCCGATCTGATTCCGGGGCAGACTCCGAACGGAATCTGCCGAGTGTACACCGGCTGAGTTTCATCCGGCGTTCATTTCTGCTTCGATCTCGCCTCGCTGCGCGTCGCACCGGAGCTTCTTTTGGGCAGGCCGTTTCGAGCCCGCGTTGGCAACGCTGGCCGCGGCGGCATTTCGTGTAGCACATCATGGACGAGCTGGAAGTAATAGACATCTTGGCTGCGCACGGTGTTGACGACCAGGTAGCCGCATTGATCGTCACGGGCGAACCGGTCTTGAGCCTCGAACCGATTCTTCCAGAGCGCGCAGCCGGCCCAGAGCGTGCAACTGAATACACACTCCTGATTGACACACTGAAGGAGCCATGGTGGTTTGTCAAGCCATCTGGTCCCCACACGGCCGCCGGGCTGCGCTGCGGTCTGAGGAAAGCGTTACATGAGAAGAGCGGCGCCGAGTCCTCCGCGCCGCTCCGGAACCTCGCGACAAGCTGCCATCTGGTGATGTGGGTTTCTGTCTGGGCGGACGAGAAGCGCCAGTTGAATGTAGCGGAAGTGGTGCCGAGCCTTGTGACGATATCCGCAGTGCTGCACGAGCGGATTGCAGTGGTTGTTGATGGAGTGAGTTCTCCGGATGAGTGGGAAGCTGGGTACCGTGGCGCCATGCTGGACGCTCCGCGCGAGCACCGCCTTGGCCAAAGCATCCGTGGCATCCATGTGCGGCTGGAAAAGCTGGATATCGATATTGTCGGTGTGAACGCCGAGCAACTGATCGGCGCGCTTTTTGCGGCAGGGTATGCCCATATCTCTTTTTCACGGAGTCTGGGCATTACGGCGCCGGTGGATCTCAGGTTCATCCGTTCGTTGCAAGAGCCGGCCCCCGGAGAAGAAGGATAGGCGGCCGCGGACTTTTGGGACCTTTGCTGGCCCAGGGGCGTGGAGTGAGGGCGACCATTGCGAAGAATTGGCGAATGCCGGGCCTCTTGAGAATGCCGAGGTAGGGCAAGCGTGCTCGGTTGTCTCACAATCCAAAAGATGCCCGAAAGCGGCGAGGATCTTTGCATATTGAGAGTCGGGCCGAGGGCGCCCGCCTTGGAATCCCGTCGGGTAGCGGCTTGGGGCACAAAGCTTCTGCACCGCTTTGGACTGGAAAGCCCCAGAGGACTGCCGCACTCCAAAGGGACCCGCAACAAGACCAGCACTTGCTGTGGTTGCAAGCAAACAAGTGCCGCACGAACGGTGCCAGCATCGCTTGCGCTTTCGGGCTGATAAGGACTGTGATCAGGACCGTTGCGGGGGCTCCAGGTCCGGTTGCGTCGGCGTTGGGAAACCCGCGCCGGGTGCTGGGTAATGAGGCCGGTCACGGAGGCTCAGGAGCTGTTTCGGCGGCGTCGCGAGAGTGGCGGCGGGCGTTGATTGCCCGAAGCTGCGCCAGTGTGCCAAAGTGCATAGGGTGAGCGTATGAAGACCATCAACATCCGGTTCCTCATGATCCTTTTGGTGTGTGCACTCGTTCTAGGCGGTGCGGTACATCTGCTCCACGGCTACCAGATCCGGCGCTATGGCCGGGGGTTTCTCCGGGAGGCGCAGCGTGCGAAAGAGCAGAACCGGCCTGGTGAGGCAGTGCGTCATCTCACCTTCTACGTATCCCTTTTCCCGGAAGACGCCGACGCGTTGGCTGAGCTTGGATTGCTACTGGCCGACCTTTCCAGATACCGACAGGCGTTCAACCGGCTTGAGCAGGTGCTGCGTCGCGAGCCTGATCGCCTGGAGGTGCGCCGCAGGCTGGTCGCCGTGGCAATGGAGCTTGGAAGGTACAGCGACGCAAGAGAGCATCTAGAGCAGCACCTTCTCAAGGTGTTCCCGAACGACGGTGAACTGCTGGAGCAGCTCGCGCGGTGCCAGGAAGCGGCCGGCCAGTACGGTCTTGCCGTAGCTTCGTTGCAGCGGGCGATCCAGAACGCACCTCAACGGCTCGAGGCGTATCGCGATCTGGCACGCCTGCTGCGGGACCGTTTGGACCGGGCGCCTGACCCCAGGAAGTGGTCTGAGGAACCGCGCCCGGAAGCTCTTGGCTTGGACCATCCAGATAGCGTGATGAGGTTACTGGTCCACAACAACCCGGGTTCGTGCCACGCCCTTGTGCTGTGCGGCGAGTATCTGAGGGGGACGGCCCAACGCTGGCCGCACCATTCTCGCCAGGCCGCAGATGGCCAGCAGCGGTCAGAAGGGGAGGATGCGAACGGCTCTGACTCCGGCGATCCATATCAGGCCAAAAAGCTGCTGCTTGGTAAGGGATTGGAGTGCGCTGTCAGAGCTCTTCAGTTGGCCCCGAATAATCCTGCAGCGCTGTTGCTGGCCACCCGGTGTGCGGCGGAACAAGGGGAATACGGGCGGGCTCGCAAGTACGGCCAAAGAGGGATCGAAGCGCACCCAGGGTTGGTGGACATGTACATTGCTCTGGCCGACGTTGAGCAGCGGGCCGCAAACTCGCAGGAGGCGATCGCCTGGTTGCGGCGCGGGCTGCAGGCTGTCCCGGGTCATCCCCAACTGCTGTGGAACCTGGCGAATCTTGTGATCGACCAAGGCGGGATTAAGGAAGCCGAACGGGCCACTGAACAGCTGCGCGCCACGGACCAGCCGCAGGCTCTGGTTGACTACCTTGGTGCGCGAATTCGCTGCGCCCAGGGCCGGTGGCTGGAGGCGAGTCGCGGGTTTGAGCAGGCCCGCCCGGACTTGATTCCCTGGCCTGACGTAGTGAAGCAGCTCGACTTTTGGCTGGGAAAATGCTATCAGGAGTTGGGTAAGACTGACCAGCAACTCACTGCATATCGGCGGGCAGTGACCGTCGATCCGTTTTGGGTGCCAGCGCGCATCGGTGTGGCCGCAGCCTTGCTGTCCATAGGGCGGATAGAGGAGGCAGCGGAAGAGTATCGGCGGATCATGAGACTGGAGGACGCACCAGCCGAGGGTTGGATCCATCTGGCACGCTTGTTAGTCTTGCGTAATCTGGGCATCAGCCGCCCTGCCCGGGACTGGGAAGAAGCGAACCAGCTACTCGATCGTGCGGAGCAGGCGCTCCCGGGGTCGGCACAGATTCCAATTCTTCGAGCCGAAGTACTGGTGGCGCAGAACCGGATTCAGGAAGCGGAGAAGCTGCTGCTGGAGGCACGCCAGGCCGACACCGATCAAATGGAACTGTGGATCGCCTTGGCCGAGCTGGCGCAGCGGCAACGACAGTGGCAACGAGCGGCCCAACTGTTGCAGGAAACGCAGCAGTATTTCGGGGACACGGTCCAGTTGCGGTTGGCCCGTGCGCAATACCTGGTACGTCGTCTCGGCAATAGAGCCCGCGGCGGGCTGCGCGAGCTGGCGGAGAACACGGAGCAATTCTCGCGTGAAGATCTGATCCAACTGTGGCGTGGATTGGCAGCCCGATCTCTTCGTACCGGCGATAATGAACAGGCTCGGCGACTTTACCAGCTGTTGTCCAAGGAACAACCAAATAAACTGTGGTTTTGGCTGCTGCTTTTCGATCTTGCTCTTCGTGCTGAAGACCAGCAGGGCATGAAAGACGCTCTGGAGGAGATCGAGCAGATCGAAGGGCAGGGGCCGCTGTGGCACTATGGCCGCGCTGTTTATCTGGTCCTGCTGGCCAAACGAGGCGACCAAGCGCTTCTGGATCAGGCCCGGCAGCATCTGGCCAAAGCTCGTGTTTCACGCCCCGCTTGGTCGCGCATCCCGCTCCTCGCCGCCCACATTCATGACCTGCAAGGAGAGGAGGAGTTGGCCATCCAAAACTATCTTCTGGCAATCGACTTGGGCGAACGGAACCCCACGGCCGTTCGCCGGGCAGTTCAGCTCCTCTATGAGCACCAGCGTTATTTGGAGGCAGACCGGATTATCCGCCGCCTTGAGGAACAGCAGACGCCGTTTTCGGCAGAGTTGGGGCGAATGGCAGCGGAGGTTTCACTGAGGCTGGAGAACTTTGACCGGGCACTGGAGATGGCCAGACAGGCGGCCACTGGCTCGGACGATCATCGCGACCACACGTGGCTGGGCCAGGTACTTGCGGTGTTGGGGCGGCGGGCCGAGGCGGACGGGCAAACGGCCAAGTCGCAGGAAATGCTCCGCGAGGCCGAGAAAGAAATGCGCTACGCGGTGGAGCTTTGCGACGAGGCGCCCGAGCCGTGGGTGGCATTGATCCAGTTTCTCGCCAGAAGTGATCGCAGCGAGGATGCCGAAGAACTGATCGCTGAGGCTCAGCGCAAGATCCCTCCCGGCAAGGCGCCCCTGGCGGCAGCCCAATGTTATGAGGCGATCGGACACCTCGAGCAGGCCGAGACCAAGTACCAGGATGCGTTGGCAGCCGCGTCCGATGACGCCGCTGTCATACGTAATGTGGCCGAATTCTACATGCGCACAGGCAGGCCGCGCCGAGCGGAGCCGCAA
>DQVB01000303.1 GCA_015661985.1 Planctomycetota bacterium
CGTCTTGGATGACGTCGAGCCGCTCAAATCGGTTCCCGACGGGGCGATGGTACGAATCGAAAGGGCCTAGCGTGGGGCAGGCTTCCAGGCTGCCACCCACAAGGCAAAAAAGTGCGCCCACATGTGCGGGCAGTAAGACGCTGAAGATGCGCCGTTTGGGCGAGTTCACACACGGGGACTGCGAGCCGGCGCGTAACGGGCCGGGATCCCCAGCTCCTCCAAATGCTGCCAGAGGATTTGCCGCCGCGAATCGTCCAGCGGCCGCAGCGGTTCGGCCATCGTATCGCTGCAGATGCCCAGCAGGGCCAGCGCGCCTTTGAGGCCCTGAATGACGGCCGCCGGCCCGTCGCCGAATGCATAGACGCGCGAGGCCAACCGGATCACCTCCTCGTGCAGCTGCAACGTCCGCCCCAGGTCCCGCGACTGCGCGGCATGGTAGAGTTCCACGTAAAGATGCGGATACAAGTTGGCCCCGCCGCTGACGCCGCCATGGGCCCCGAGCAAGAGGGCTTCGGCCAACAGCTCTTCCGGCCCCACGAGCAGCGAAAAGTCAGGCCGATGGCCGGTGGCCCGGCGGAGTCGATGGAAATAGGCCATCTCGCCCGAACTGTCTTTCAGCCCCACCACGCCGGGCAGTTCCATAGCGCGCCGCACCGTTTCGGGCGCAAAACCCACTTTCGTCAGACGCGGGATGTGGTACAGGAACATAGGCAGCGGCAGACGGGGCACCAGCCGTTCCAAAGAGACCAACAGATCCACCTGAGAGCAAGGATAATAGAAGGGCGGTGCCCATACCACCGCCTGCGCCCCGGCCTCGGCGGCGTATTCGGCCAAGTTGAGCGTCTCCACAAAAGACGGATCCGTGACGCCGACCAGCAAGGGCACACGCCCCTGCAACTGTTCGGCCACACGATCTACCAGCTCCTGCTTGCGCTTGCAACTCAAGCTGGGCCCCTCGCCCGTGGTGCCGAGGATGAACAGACCGCTCGGCCGCGCCGCCAGGATGTGCTCGATCAGCCGTTCCAGCCCCGCCACGTCCAAGGTGTCGTGATCGGCCAGCGGTGTGATCATCGGCGGAATGATCCCGCGTAGAGGGGCGGTTAGCAGGTCAGGATTCATGGAGGCACCCTTCTTGTTGGCGATTCAGATCAATGACCCAGCGATGCGCACCGTAGGCAGGCAGGGCCAAGCAGCAATGCCGCTCAACCCAACCGCTGCCCCTCATTGTCGTTGGTCGCAGGCCATGCATGTCAAGAGCTCGAGGGGCCGGCCGCCTCGGGCACAGCCGACTGGTCTCACGCACGGACGGATTATGGCGGTTGTAGCGGACGGGGCGGCCCGGTGGAAGCACAGTGCGTTGATGCTCCCCAACCGTCTGCCGGCACTTGGCAGAAGGCCAGCGGCGCCCGGCGAGGAGACTTGGTGGCCGGAGAGGCTTCCGAACAGCCCGGCCTGTCGCCCCGGCTGGGCTGGCGGCAATCGAGTGGCCCTCCGGGCCGGGGACGGTTGGTCCAGCCCGGCGGCTGGGTTGACAAAGCTGTCCTGGTATGCGCTTCTTCCAAATCGGACCGGCAAGGAAGGAAGCGGCGGGCGCATCCCAGGCGGCGTTCGATTGGGCCATGGGGAATCGGCCGGATCCCATGGGACGATGACTGGAAGGAGTAACCGTGACGGGTCGAACGTTACCGGCGCTGGCAAAGCGGGCCGTGGCGGTGTTGGTGCTGTGGAGTTGGGCGGCCGGCCTGTTGATGGCTGGGGAGGACGCGGGCCCCCAGGCGACGGCCCGAAAGCTGCTTGAGGAAAGCGACCTGCCGGGCGGGCTGGTCGTCCACGTTGGTTGCCGAAACGGGTGGCTGACGGCCGCCCTGTACGGCGGGCCGGGGTTCCTGGTCCATGGGCTTGATCGGGACCCGGGGGCGGTGGAGGCGGCTCGCCGACATATTCGCCGGCTGGGTCTTTACGGGCGGGTGTCGGTCGAGCTTTGGCCGGGCGGCCGGCTGCCGTACGCAGATGGGTTGGTGAACCTGCTGGTACTTGACCACTCTGCCCGGGTGCCGGTGGAGGAATGTCTGCGCGTGCTGGCGCCGCGAGGCATCGCGTGGTTCAAGCGCGACAGCGATTGGCAGAAGGTGGTCAAACCATGGCGGGAGGGAATCGACCAGTGGACGCACCACTTGCACGGTCCGGACGGCAACCCCGTGGCGGCTGATCGCGTGGTCGGGCCACCGTCTCAGCTTCAATGGACGGCCGGGCCGATCTGGGCGCGCAGTCACGGCTGGACGCCCAGCGTCAGTGCCATGGTGTCGGCCGGCGGGCGGCTGTTCTACATCGGGGATGAGACGTTGGCCTGTGTCGACGGCACGGTGCCGGGCAAATGGTTTCTGGTTGCCCGGGATGCCTTCAACGGAATCGTGCTGTGGAAGCGGAGGATCCCGCAATGGGGTTCCGAGGCGTTCAGCGGCACGCCGGAAACAGGGGGCGGCGTGACCGTGGGGCGATTCACCATGCCTCCCCACGTGGGCAAACGGCTGGTGGCCACGGCCGAAACCGTTTACGTCACGCTGGGACCGGCGGCGCCGGTCACGGCGCTGGATGCGGCCGCCGGGCAGGTGAAACGGGTCTACCACGAAACGACCCGGGCGGACGAAATCCTTTTGCTCGACGGGCGGCTGGTGGTTTCTATCAATCCGGCCGGACGACCGAAGGACGCCGCGCCGGCCAAGCGAGTGGCCGTCTTGGACGCCCACACGGGCCAGCTCCTGTGGGAGAAGGGGCCCTTTGCAGGGATCCGGGCCAGCCGCGGCCAGGACCCTTGCGGGCGGCTGGAATTGGCCGCCGGTGACGGGAGCGTCTTTGTGCTCACCACCGAGGCGATCCATTGCTTGGAGCTCGACTCCGGCAAGACGCGGTGGCGGATCCAGCGGCCGCCGCTGCCGCCTGATGCGGTCACGCGGATCGGTTTCGCCGGGATGTACGAGTACCTGCTGACCGTGATGCTCTACTCTGACGGTGTGGTGCTCTTGGCCCAGCCGGAACCGAACATCCATCACACGTATCACACGATGCCGGGCACACTGTACGCCTTCGACGCCCAAGACGGCGGCCTGTTGTGGAAACACGCCTACGGCGGCTGGGGCCATTGTACGCCGCCGGACGTTTTCGTGATCGACGGCGCCGTGTGGACCCACGTTCACGTGGAGACCGAGTACGGATTCGTATGGGGTAAAGGCTACAAGGCGGCGGACCCGAGCAAGGTGGACTATCGGATCCAGGCCCTGGATCTCGACACCGGTGAGCTACTCCAGGAAATCTCCACGAGGGAAATCTTCAACGTGGGCCATCACCACCGTTGCTATCGGAACAAGAGTACTCAGCGGTTCCTGTTGTCCTGCCGGCGAGGGGTGGAGTTTGTGGATCTGGCCGGCGGCGAGAACTACCAGGATCACTGGGTGCGCAGCGGCTGTCTGCTGGGTTACCTGCCCTGCAATGGATTGCTGTACGTGACACCCCATGCCTGCGGGTGTTACAGTGACGCACTTTTGCGCGGGTTTAACGCCTTGGCCCCGGCGGCCCAAGAGTCCGAGCCAACGGCGGTCGAGTTGCCCCAGCGCCTGGTCCGGGGCCCCGTCTACGAGAAACCCTCAACTCCCGAGCCTCGACCCTCAACCCCTGACGACTGGCCCACCTATCGCCACGACGGCCGGCGGAGCGGGGCGACCGAGGCTGTGGTGGGCGCGGACCTGAAGCTGGCATGGCAGGCTGAGATCGATGGGGTGCCCAGCGGTTTGGTGGTGGCCGACGGCAAGGTGTTGGTGGCCGGCGTGGACAGACACACGGTGTATGCCCTGGACGCCGAGACCGGCCAACGGCTTTGGATGTACACGGCTGCAGCACGCATCGACTCGCCCCCTACTTACTACCGCGGATTGGCCCTCTTCGGCTCGGCCGACGGCCGGGTGTATTGTCTGCGGGCCAGCGATGGGAGCTTGGTCTGGCGATTCGACGCGGCGCCCCGACGGCGATGGGTCACCGCCTTCGGGCAGCTGGAGTCGACCTGGCCGGTGCCCGGCAGCGTGCTGGTACATGACGGGAAATGCTGGTTCGCCGCCGGCCGGTCGTCGTACCTGGACGGCGGAATCCGCGTGTATGCCTTGAAGCCGTTCACCGGGGAAGTGCTGCACAGCCGGACCATCTGCCATCGCGACCCGAAGACGGGCAAGATGCCGCCCACCAGTGAAGCCCACACCATGCCGGGCCTGCTGAACGACATTCCGGCCACGGACGGCCGAAACGTGTTCGTGCGCCAGATGGCCGTCTCCTCTCCGGCTGCCGCGAGGGGCGTCCATCTGTATACGACCGCCGGCTACCTGGATCCGAGTTGGTTCAACCGCACCTTCTGGCAGGCTGGACGAGCCAGGACGTCGGGCCCCATGGTACTGGGCGACGAAGTGGCCTACGGGATGGAGCTGTACGGGTCGCGCAGCCGCGAGACGGTGTTCACGCCCGGGGCGCATCAGTATCGGCTGGTCTGCCTATCCCTGCGAGGCGCCGGCCGAGAACCGACCGCTCGACAGCGCCGGCGCCAAGGTCCCAAACCCATCTGGGAGCGACGCTTGGGCATCCGTGTGACCGCCCTGGTGCGGGCGGCCGATGTGCTGCTGGCCGCCGGTTCGCCGGACGTGGTGGACCTGAAGGACCCGCACGGGGCTTGGGAGGGGCGCAAGGGCGGCCGGCTGGCCGCCTTTTCCACCGGCGGGGAACCGTTGCAGGAATACCACCTGCCGGCGCCGCCCGTTTGGGACGGGATGGCCGCCACACCCGGCCGGCTCTTTGTGGGCACCATGGATCGCAAGGTGCTCTGCTACGCTGCGGCGGGCCGCTGAGCAGGCGGCACAGCAAGGCGGAGGGACACGACGAGCGTGGGATCGCATTTGGGCCGCGGGCGATACGAGCGGCGCGCTTTCCCAGGCTTCCTGGGATTCACTCCGCCTCCAGCATTCCCAGGCGCCAAGGGATCTCGCCGTACTTCTTGCCCCGGCGCCGGGCATCCGTCACCCCCTGGAAGACAAACCGAAGGTTGCCCGGGTCCACTTCCAGGCGCTGGTCATAGCCGGCGCGGATCAGCTCCCCATGACTGATGCAGTCGGTCCATCGCGGGCCGCGGAAGCGAGTGTTCTTCATGCTGGCAAAGCACTGCTCGCGCGAGGCGGCCAGGGGCGTCCATGTTCCATCCAGCTGACCGGCCAGGTACGCCTTGTAGTATCGCCACCCGTATCCGCCCTGGGCCTCGACCACAGCAAGGTACTTCTCCATGCCTTTCAGCCTGTAGACATGCCCCGCCTCGAAGATGTCGCCTCGGATGGCCAGCGACGGGGCGGACCAGCCGCGGGGGAATGCGTCCAAGGAGGTCTCTTCACGCCACATTCGGCCGTCCAGGGTAGTGAAGAACAGATGCGCCCGCTGGGCGTCACAGATGACCCAAAAATCCAGCCCCGCTTTGCCGTCGGCGCGGCGGTGGCCCAGCGGGGCCAACGGGCTCCAGGAATCCGGATCAGCGATGTCCCTGGTCGTGGCATAGGCCGCGCCGTACTCCGGCTCCCAAGACTTGTCGCTGGCTTGACAAATCAAGTACCACCGCCGTTGGGGCCGGAAATAGAACACCTGGGGCGCGCAGAAAAACCCCTTGTGCATCGCAAGAAGCCGGCGCCGGTCGCGACCGGCTTCCGCCCAACGCTTGAAGCTGAAATACTCGATCTGATGCGAGCGCCTCTTGCCTCGCACCGTGCAGAACAGGTGCCACCGGTCCTGGAAACGGACGAGCGACGGATCTTTGACTGAATAGAGCTGATCGCCCGGCCGCTGGAGCGGCTCGACCAGTGGTCCGCCGGCAACCCAACGAAAGCGACCAGCCAACAAATCAGTCGACGTGGCCGATGCCGGCTCCACTTCGGCCCCTGCGCCCTGAACACCAGCGCAAAACCCAAAACCCATCGCCACACCCACAATCGCCATCATCTTGCGCCCTAGCCTCATGGTCGTTTTCCTTCGAAGGGTCACAAAACACCCCATCCAGCTCCCTCGATCCGGTGAACGTTCCGGGCGCATCATAGATGCCGCAGCCAGCGACGTCTATCCCACAGGGCCGTCATCCAGGTCCGCCCCGGCTCGGTCCGCGTCTACCGCCCGCTCCCGGCCGCGGGGGTCAGCCGGGATGTGATCGAGGAGATCCAGAAAGCGGAACCTCCAGCGGCGGTTCGGCGAGCCGAAGTTGAAGCATTTGAAGCAGATTGCCATTGACGAGATTTCCACGGGGAAGGGGCACCATTGCCTGACGATTGTGATGGATCTGCCAAGCGCCCGCGGTGCTTCACGTAGGGGAAGGCAAAGGGGCCGACGCGTTGGAGCCTTTCTGGGGGCGGCTGCGGGCCGGTGGGGCGAAGATCGAGGTGGTGGCCACGGACTTGTCGCCGGCCTGCATCGGGGTGGTGGCGAGGCATTTGCCGGAGGCCACGTTGGTGTTCGATCGTTTCCACGTGGTCAAGCTGTACAACGAGAAGCTATCGCAGTTGCGGCGTGAGTTGTACGCCCAGCTGAAGGACACGATGGCCGAGTCGGTACTGAAGGGTATCCGGTGGTTGCTCTTGAAACGGCCGGAGAACCTGGACCCCAGCCGGAACGCGCCGGAACGTTTGGGGGAGGGGTTGGGTCTGAATGAGCCGCTGGCCACGGCGTACTACCTGAAGGAAGAGCTCAGCGAGATCCGGGATCAAGAGGAGCGGGAGCAGGCCGAGGCGTTGTTGATGGATTGGATCCTGTACGCCGAATCGACGAAGATCCCGATGCCGGTGAAGTTTGCCAAAACGGTGCGGCTGCACGCTTTCGGAATTCTGGCCTGGTACGACTACCCCGTTTCCACGGGTGCTTTGGAGGGGACGAACAACAAGATCAAGACGACGAAACGGTAAGCGTACGGATCCCGAGACCCGGAGTTCTTCAAACTCAAGATCCCGGGTATCCACCGAACCAGGTCGCTTCAGTCGGGTGAACCTGTCTTGTGCGGTTTTCGCTGGCTACGGCGCGCTGGGCTGCCGCAACGATCCGCCCGCAACGATCGGCACGGGGTTACTCGGTCGGCGGGAGCGGTTCTGGGGTTCCGGGCGGGCCCTCGGACGTGGCGGGGCCGGCCGGTTCGCTGGGCGGACTGGACCTGCTGGGCCGCGGGGCGTTTTCCAGCAGGGCGAAGGACTGCTCGGCGGCTGGTTCGGGCGCCGCCGGAATATCGCGCAGCGCCTCGGGCCGGAAACGCACCTCGCTGTCCTGGTACCGTTTGAAGCCGGTTCCGGCGGGGATGAGGTGGCCGAGGATGACATTCTCCTTCAGGCCCACCAGCCGGTCGACTTTGCCGGCCAGGGCTGCTTCGGTGAGCACTTTGGTCGTCTCCTGGAAGCTGGCTGCCGAGATGAAGCTGGAGCTCTGCACGGCGGCCTTGGTGATCCCCAGCAGCTGGGTGGAAGCGGTAGCGGGGCTCGGCTTGACGGCTTCGGCCGGCTGGCCCCCTTCGGCTTCCACCTCGGCGTTCTCTTGTTCGAAGACCTCGCGGGGGACGATATCGCCTTCTTGGAAGCGCGTGTCGCCGGGTTGGGTGATCTTCAGGCAGCGGGCCAGTTCTTCGTTCTTCTTGCGGAACTCGAACTTGTCCATGACGCTGCCTTCCAGAAGTCCGGTATCGCCGCCCGATTCGACGCGCACCTTGCGGAGCATCTGGGCCACGATGATTTCGATGTGCTTGTCGTTGATGTCCACGCGCTGGCTGCGGTAGACGTTTTGGATTTCCCGGACCAGGTATTGTTGGACGGCTTCTTCGCCGGAGATGCGGAGGATGTCGTGGGGAACGAGTGGGCCATCGACGAGGGCTTCGCCGGCGCGGACGAAATCGCCCGTGTGCACTCGGAGGTGTTTGCCGTGGGAGACGAGGTGTTCCCGTTCGATGCCCGATTCGCTGCGCACGATGATCGTGCGCCGGCCGCGCCGTTTTTCACCCAGGATTTCCACAGTGCCGTCGATCTCGGCGATCACGGCGGGGTCTTTGGGTCGTCGGGCTTCGAAGATTTCGGTGACCCGTGGCAGGCCGCCTGTGATATCCTGGGTACCGGACACTTCGCGCGGGGTTTTCGCCAGGAGGGTACCGGCGGAGACCTGCTTGCCTTCCTCCACTTCGATGTGGGCTTTTTCGGGGAGGTAATAGAAATCGAGGATCTTGCCGTTGGCGTCCTCCAGGATGATCTGGGGGTGGAGATCGCCTTTGTGTTCCATGACGAAGCGGCGGATGGTGCCGGCGGCATCTTTTTCCAGGCGGACGGTCTCGCCTTCGATGATATCTTCGTAGCGCACCTTGCCGCCCACCTCGGCAAGGATGGGGATACTGTGCGGGTCCCATTGGCAGAGCACGGTGCCGGCTTCGACTTGCTGGCCATCTTCGATCATCAGGTGGGCGCCGGCGGGGACTTCGCATTTTTCAAGTTCCCGGCCTTTCGGGTCCAGCAGGGAGATTTCGCCGTTGCGCGTGAGGACCACATTCTGGCCGGCGTCGTTGCGCACCACCTTGAGCCGCGTGAACCGGGCGGTGCCGGCCCGTTTGGCCTTGATCTCGCTTTCCTCCACCGCCCGAGCCGCGGTGCCGCCGATGTGGAACGTGCGCATGGTAAGCTGGGTGCCCGGCTCTCCGATGCTCTGGGCGGCGATGATGCCCACGGCCAGTCCCTCTTCGACGAGCTGGCCGGTGGAAAGGTCCATACCGTAGCACAGGGCGCAGACGCCCAGCGGGGCTTCGCAGGTCATCGCCGATCGCACCTGGATCTTCTCCAGTCCCATTTCTTCGATGCGGCGGGCGATGTCGCCGGTGATGAGTTCGTTTTCCCGCACGATCACCTCGTCCGTGACGGGGTTGACAATATTGGCCCGGCTGACGCGGCCGCGGATCGATTCGGCCAGGCTCACCTCGACCTTTTCGCCCCGGTAGATCACGCCCTTGGTGAGCCCCTGGGTGGTGCCGCAGTCGTGCATGGTGATGACCACGTTCTGGGCGACGTCGGCCAGTTTGCGGGTCAGGTAACCCGAGTCGGCGGTCTTCAGGGCGGTGTCGGCCAAACCCTTGCGGGCTCCGTGGGTGGAGCTGAAGTACTCCAGCACGCTGAGGCCTTCGCGGAAGTTGGCCTTGATGGGGGTTTCGATGATCTTGCCGGACGGTTTGGCCATCAGGCCGCGCATCCCGGACAGCTGGCGGATCTGTTCCACGCCGCCGCGGGCTCCGGAATGGGCCATCAGGTAGATGGGGTTGACGTATCCCGGCTTGCGGTAATCGGTATGCAGGGCGTGCATCATGCGCGAGGTGATCTCCTCGCGGGCATGGGTCCACGCATCCAGAATCTGGTTGTAGCGTTCCCCTTCGGTGATGATCCCGCGCTGGTAGAGCTTGTGGATGCGCAAGACCTTCCTTTCCGCCTCGGCGATGATCTTTTCCTTTTCCTTGGGGGTGATGAGGTCATCGGTGGCGAAGGACAGGCCGCTCAGGGTGGC
Organism: Planctomycetota bacterium; assembly: GCA_015661985.1. Taxonomy (GTDB): domain Bacteria; phylum Planctomycetota; class Planctomycetia; order Pirellulales; family Thermoguttaceae; genus SZUA-1497. The sequence continues at coordinate 9,577 of DQVB01000303.1, forward strand.
GCAGCGGAAGCCCGTGCGGTTCATCTCGTCCAACAGTTCGATGGTGGCCCGACGTCCGAGGATCTCGTAGCAATCGGAGATGACTTCGGACAGCTCGCCGCTGCGCAGCGGCGTGTTGTAGTAGGGCATGCCCGGGGGGAGCATCTCGTTGAACAGCACACGGCCCACGGTGGTTTCCACCACGGCGCCGGGAGGCAGGTCCGGCTGGCCCTTGACACGCCGCCCGGGGGCCAACCGGACTTTGATTGTGGCGTGGGTGTCGACGATACCCAGCGAGTAGGCCAGCTCCACTTCGGCGGGCGAAGCGAAAACCATCCCTTGCCCTTTCCGGTTGGGCAGTTCGCAGGTCAAATAGTAGCAGCCCATCACCACGTCCTGCGAAGGGCTGATGATGGGCCGCCCATTGGCCGGCCCGAAGATGTTGTGGATCGACATCAGCAGGGTATGGGCCTCCACCTGGGCCTCCAGCGACAGGGGGAGGTGGACGGCCATCTGGTCGCCGTCGAAGTCGGCATTGAAGCCTTTGCAGAC
>DQVB01000370.1 GCA_015661985.1 Planctomycetota bacterium
CGTTCCTTCAACCGGCGGCGGCAGGCTGATCCTCTGGGCGGGGGGCATGGGGAGAGGTGGCCGACACGTCTGATCAAGGCGGCCGCGGAGATCGTGGTCAGCGTGCGTCGGGCACGGGTGCGCCTCAGCAGCAGCTGGCCGTTTCTGCATCACTACCCGGCCGTGTCCGCGGCGATGGGGAGTGCTGCTGCCGACCTGGGCGGCGCGGGCCGGCTAGCTTGTCGCGTCCGGTGGGTCGTCTTCCAGGATCCCTGGCGGGGGGAACTCGAGACACATTTCGGTCACTTCGTGGCGCACCTGGGCGACCGTCTCGGGCAGCCGATCCAGGCCCTGGTAGACCGTGGCGATCCACGCGGCGATGCGGTCCATCTCCGGCTCTTTCATTCCCATGGACGTCACCGCCGGGGTGCCCAGCCGGACGCCGCTGGTGACCAACGGTTTGCGATGGTCGCCCGGGACCATGTTGAAGTTGCAGATGATGCCCGCCTTGGCCAACGCTTGGGCCAATTCCCGTCCGCTGTGAGGGCTGTTGCGCAGGTCGATCAGCAGCATATGGGTATCGGTGCCGCCGCCGGACAACGAGAATCCTCGGGCCAGCAGTCCTTCGGCCAAGGTCCGCGCGTTGGCCTGTACTTGGCGCGCGTACCGACGGAAAGCTTCGGTGGAAGCCTCCTTGAAGGCCACCGCCAAGGCGGCGATCGTCTGCATATGGGGCCCGCCCTGCAGGCCCGGGAAGACGGCCCGGTCGATTCGTTTGGCCAAGTTGAACTTACTGGCCCCGTGGTACTTGGCCTGATACCGGTCTTCGATCCGCGACAAGATAAACCCGGCCCGTGGGCCCCGTAGCAGCTTATGGCCCGTGCTGCTGACCACGTCGCAATGGGGGACCGGGTCGGGGTGGACGCCGGCGACGACCAGCCCATTGATGTGCGCGATGTCGGCCACCAAATAGGCTTCCACTTCCTCGGCAATCTGGGCAAAAGTGGCATAGTCCAGGGCCCGAGGATAGGCCGTTGCTCCCACCCAGATCATCCGGGGACGGTGGCGACGGGCCAGGTGGCGGATCTGATCGTAGTCCAACAGGCCTGTCTGGGGGTCCGGTCCATATGGGATCTGGACGTAGTCCCGACCGGAAAAATTGACATGCCATCCGTGTGTCAGATGGCCCCCTTCCGGTACCGGCATGCCCATCACCTTTTCGCCCGGACGGACCAACGCCCGATAGACGGCCTGATTGGCGGGTGAGCCGGAATAGGGTTGGACGTTGGCGTGCTCGGCCCCGAACAGCTCCTTCGCCCGCCGGATGGCGATCTCCTCGACCCGGTCCATCACCTCGTTGCCTTCGTAGTAACGGGCCCCCGGATACCCTTCGCAGTACTTGTTGGTCAGGATGGAGCCGTTGGCTTCCAGCACGGAAAAAGAGGCGTAGTTCTCCGAAGCGATCAACTTCAGCGTCGTACACTCCAGATCGGCTTGCCGCTGGATGAGCTGGTAGATCTCCGGGTCCGTCTGTCTCAGGTGAGCGTACCGTTGGGCGCGGCCAGGAAGAGAGGGAACCATGGGTTGACTGCCAAACGAAGACATGAAATGTAGCCCTTTGTGGGGGGTTGTTTGCATCATGGGGACGGTCAGTCGCCGCCAACTGGGGGACGGAGGGCGGCCCGGAAGAGGGCTCTTGCGGCGACCGAGCCGGCCGGGCGCCAGATCGGCTGGCTTGGGCGAACCCTCTCAAGCTGGAGGTGCCACACCATAATAGCATAGCGTGACCGGGATGAGCCGCAATGCTTCTCCTGGGGGACGAGGCGACGAGGCGGTTGGCCCGAACCAGGCCAGCGGGAGACGATCTGCTGACGACGGCCTGTGGCCGGACGCACGTGGCCAATTCCGGACGCCTTGGGCCACGGGACAGCAAGTGCGCTGCCGCCAACAAGCCTTGTAAGGCTCACGCCCCCCCATTAAGGGGCCGAGCTCGACCGGTGTTGCCCGAGCCGTACTGACTAGGCATTCGTTCCAGTCGTGCGGCCCATTCGCTGCGAGCCTCCTCGGCTGGCGGGTATCCCTCCACCTCCGATGCCAGAGTTCCCCAGTGCAGATCATAGTCAGGCAGTTCAGCCAATCCGGATCGGACGCCAGCGAAGAATCGATCGAAGTACGTCTCCATGACCCCAGCGACTTGCTCGATCAGTTGGTGATCTGGACTGAGCGAATGGGTCAGATCGAAGGCGGTCGAGTTGGGGCGGAAGAGGGCCGTGATCGTGCGCACCGGCAGATAACGGAACCAGTAATGATGCAGGCAATCCCAGGGCACCGGCGCCCTGGCCAGCCGGGCTCCGTGGATCCGGCCTAGCAGGCAGAGAGTGCGACTGTAACGGGCCAAGGCGCGGTGGGAAGTCAGCAGAACGTCGGCCGAGAACTCGATCTGGTAGGTGGACCGCAGTGCAGCGGCCAAGTGTTCGGTCGCTTCCAGGTCCCACATGGGCTGGAACCACTGGCACCTGCGCCCCCGTGTGTGGCCCCAGTAGGCATCCAGGCCCATTTCCACCAGCCGGTGGGCCCGCTCGTCCTGACCCGAGGCCAACTGCGGTGCCCGTTCCGGCCCGAAGTGTCGCTGGACAGCACGGTTGATCAGCGGGTGGATGACCACGTCACCCATGAGGTGGGAGAACCATCCCCACGCGTAGCTCAATTCGACCGGTCGCGAAGCCTGGTGGACCAGGTTTCTGGCCATTTGGCCACTGCGGATGTGGTGAACCAGCGACGTGAGCAGTCGATTCCCACCAGGGAACAGCCCCATATCCGGCCCCATGGACCCGTTCAAGAAGGCCTGACGGACGAGCGGATCGGTCACGTCGAAGGGGGCGTCGCCCCGGCGCTTCCAGCGATCCAGGATCTCCAGGGCCAGCCAAGTGTGGATGACCATACCAGGCATCGGGGGCAACTCCTCGTGGGCGGCTCAAAGGCCCGGCTATTCTCGCAACCTCGGCTTCCCGGGACAACGCCGCTGTTCGCATCGCCGCGCTGTGCGGGCACCTGGGACCGCCGTGCAACGGGCCGCGATACACATCCATTTTGCCTGGCTTGCCCGGATTGCGCTGAGCGGCCCTACGCCGCCCACAGGGGGCGTCGGCTTGGTGTTGCCACAGGCCGAGCCCTGGCGTTAAGCTACTCAACCTGACCGCGCACGGGGCGCGTGCGGGGGTTGTCGGTTGGCAGAAGCTTATCCCAAGACCACACGTGACCAGCCTGGCGGCTGGCCCACAAGGTGCGACCGTAGGTGTCCTTTTGGATAAGCTCAGAGGCGAAAGGGCCGAAAGCCCCGTTGTGCCCTGCGCTTTGGCGGGCGGTGGGCCGCGGAGGGTTTTCACCGAAACCGCGCGAGGGAGGGCGATCCCTTTTATGCCGAAGAGGGGTTGGTTTTTCCGCGTGTCGAATTCTTCGCAGGTCCAGACCGGAAATGTCCAACCGTGCGCGGTATACCCCTTGTAGCGAGGAGGAGTTAGGGCGTGTTTGTTGCCGCGTCGACCAATTGTTTTCCCGACTTGCCACTGGATAGTGCCCTGGAAAGGCTGGTCGACCTCGAGTACACCGCCGTGGAGATCGTTATCCACGAAACAGGGGGGTGTCTAAAGCCGTCCGAGGTGGCTCGGGATTGGGATCGCGTCGTGCGCAGGTGCCGTCAGACGTATCGGATGACGGTGGCGGCCTACAGCGTGGACATCGAGGCGGAGGGACCGGAGTACTTTGGCCAACTGGCGGCCTGTTGTCGGCTGGCCAAGGCCACGAGGGTGGTCACCATGGTGGTGCGTGCCTCGGAGTTGGGCACACCCTTCAACGCCGAAGTGGAGCGACTTCGGGAGATGGTGCGGATCGCCACCGGCGAAGGCGTGCGACTGGCATTGCTGACCGAAACGGGCCGCATGTCTGAAGACCCCGACACGGTGGTGGTCCTGTGCGACAACGTACACGGACTGGGTGTGACGCTGGACCCGAGCCATTTCATTTATGGCGGCCGTGGGGGCAAGGGTTACCGGCAGCTATTGAAGTACGTCTGTCATGTCCGCTTGCGGGACACCACGCCGGAAAAGCTACAGGTCCGTGTGGGCCAGGGGCGGGTCGAATATGGAAAGCTGCTCGCCCAACTGGAACGCGTCGGCTATCACCGAGCGCTGTGCGTGGATATTACACCGATGGACGGAGTCGATCACGGCGGCGAACTGCGCAAAATGCGATTGCTGTTGGAGAGTCTTTTGTGAGCCGCATCCAGTTGCGGCCCCGGCAAGGCACGTCGCAGCGCGAGGCAGCTTCACACGCGGTTTGAGGGGGCTGCGCCCGCGGGCCGGCTTTATCGACAGGGTTTGAGCACCACGGCTGCCAGGGGCGGCAGATTGACGCGGATCGAAGCGGGGCGGCCATGGGCCGATATGGGTTCGGCCATCACGCCCGGTCCGTTGCCGATGTTGCTTCCGCCGTAATACTGCGAATCGCTGTTGAACAGCTCCTGGTACCAGCAGAGTTCAGGCACACCCAGTCGATAGGCCAAGCGGGGCACGGGGGTGAAGTTGCAGCCGACGACGACAAAGTCGCTGGGATCGTCCGCTTTGCGGAGGTAGCTCAGCACGCTCACGTCGTAGTCGTGGCAATCGATCCATTCGAAGCCTCGACCGTCGAAATCGAGCTCGTGGAGGGCCTTCTCCCGGCGGTAGAGCCGATTCAGATCCTCCACACACTTCTGCACACCCTGATGCGACTCCCATTGCAGCAGTTCCCACTGCAGGCTGGAGTCGAAATCCCATTCATTCCATTGGCCGAACTCGTTCCCCATGAACAAAAGCTTCTTGCCTGGATGGGTCCACATGTAGCTATACAGCAGCCGCAGGTTGGCGAACTTTTGCCACACATCGCCAGGCATTTGACCCAGCATGGAACCTTTGCCGTGGACAACTTCGTCGTGAGAAAGGGGCAGGACGAAGTTTTCGTGGAAGGCGTAGATGAGGCTGAACGTCAGTTCGTCGTGGTGGTACCTGCGGTGGATGGGGTCATGGTGGAAGTACTTGCGCGTGTCGTTCATCCAGCCCATGTTCCACTTGAGGCTGAAGCCCAGTCCGCCCAGATGGGTGGGCCGCGAAACGCCGGGCCACGCGGTGGATTCTTCGGCGATGGTCAGCACCCCCGGGTACTGGAGGTGTACGATCTCGTTGAACTGCTTGAGGAAGTCAATGGCCTCCAGGTTTTCGCGACCTCCGTATTTGTTGGGGATCCAGTCGCCCTCGTCACGGCTGTAATCCAGATAGAGCATGGAGGCCACGGCGTCGACGCGGAGCCCGTCGATGTGGTACCTGTCCATCCAGAACAGGGCGTTGGAGATGAGGAAATTCCGGACCTCGTGGCGTCCGTAATTGAAGATATGGGTTCCCCAATCGCGGTGCTCGCCCTGGCGCGGGTCCGCGTGCTCGTACAGGCACGTCCCGTCGAACTGCCGCAGACCGTGCCCGTCCTTGGGGAAATGGGCCGGCACCCAATCGATCACCACGCCGATCCCGTTCTGATGACAGCAGTCGACCAGGTACATGAAATCCTGGGGTAAGCCGTAGCGGGCCGTGGGCGCGTAATAGCCCACCGTCTGGTAACCCCAACTGGCCGACAGGGGATGCTCGCCGATCGGCAACAGCTCGATATGGGTGTATCCCATCCGTTTGACGTATTCGACCAGCTGGTGGGCCAGCTCCCGGTAGCTGAGCCAACGCGAGGGATCCGTCGGTGGCCGTCGCCAGCTGCCCAGGTGCACCTCGTAGAAGGAAAGTGGCCGTGAAAGCCAATCGGCTTGGCGCCGCCGGGCCAGCCATTCCGCGTCGTGCCAGCGATAACGCTCGAGATCGACAACTTGCGAAGCCGTTTTCGGAGGCACTTCGGCGGCAAACCCGTACGGATCGCACTTCTCGAAGATCTGGTCGTGATGCCGTACGGCGTACTTGTACAGGGTGCCCTCGCCCAGCCCGGGGACGAAAAGCTCCCAGAAGCCGCTGGGGATATGTTTCCGCATCGGGTGGCAGCGGGGATTCCAGCTGTTGAAGTCGCCCACCACGCTAACCGCCGTGGCGTTGGGCGCCCAGACGGCGAAGTTGACCCCGTCCACGCCGTCGATGGTCCGCAGATGGGCCCCCAGCTTGTTGTATGACTGCCAGTGGCGGCCCTCATTCAGCAAGTACAGGTCGTAATCGGTCAGCAGTGGCGGAAAGGCGTAAGGGTCGTACATCGTGCTGTGCTTTCCAGCCTTGTCGGCTGCCCGGATCAAGTACTGCGGCGGCTCCTTGCCGTCGCTCAGCGGACAGATGGCTTCGAACAAACCCGCCGGGTGGATCCTGCGCATGGGCCGCGCCTCTTCCCCGTGGCCCGGGTCGACGACCCACGCCTGGACCGAGTGAGGCAAAAAGGCCCGGACGGCCAGCAGCCGACGGCCCGAATTGCTCACCACGTGCGGGCCCAAGATCTCAAAAGGGTTCTCCTCGTTCCCCTCAACCAACCGTGCTACTCTATCCAGAGGGACCGTCGTGCGCACCGACACCTCCTTGTTCTGCTCCCCTGTTGGCCCTCAATCCGTCAAATCCCCAATCGGCCCATTGCCGGGGCCGGTGTCCGGTGAAGCCAGCTCCGGCGGCCCCCACCGGGATACAACCAACCTACCAACCGGAGGCCAAAAGCCGCCATTTGCCTGCACCATCGGATGTATTGTACCCAGCTTCGGGGGCCAATGGCGAGGGGGGAGGTCAGCCCCCGGCCGCTCCCCTGAGCAGCTGGCCGCCTGGCCCACACACGTCCCTTGGGGCGTACGGATCGGTGGGCCGCATCCATCCGCAACGTCCGACACTCCACCTGATGGAACTGCAACGCCCGGTCCACTCGCTGCCACAGGTCCGCGTTCTTGACCGGCACCATCTGCCCGAACCATTCCCACCGCCAGCCGTTCTTGCGCCATTCAGACAGCCCGTAGCGCAACCCTTCACGCAGGTACGCGCTGGGTGTGACCAGCGTGACCCGCGATGGCTGTCTCAACGCCTCCAAACCCCTCACGATGGCGAAAAGCTCCAGCCGCTCTCCCCGCAAGCCCGGCTCGGCGTCGAAGGCCACCAGCCGATCGCCCCCATCAACCGACTGGAGCACGAACCGCCATTGGCCACAACCCTCATGTTCAGCCGTACGCGAGATCAGCACGTAATGCGGCAAAGTCGCGCTCATCGGCTCGGGTCCTCGCCCAAACAACAGGTTCCGCAGTCCGCAAGGCGCCCGACCCGGATTATTCGCCACCCTTGTAATCCGGGCGCAGGCGACTGCAATGTGGTCCGGACAGGCCAGACGCCTGTAGCACAACCCGGGGCTCCGGCACCTCCATGAACAATCACATGAACAATCAGGACTAACAGGACTAATCACGGGCTTAACCAACCCAACCCCGGTGGCCTTCTCGAGTCAGGCCGTTTTTCGTTATCGGCACGCATTGTGTAGTCACCCCAGTTTAACTGGAGGAGATCTTCGGCTGCCAGGGGACCCACCAGTCCGGCTGTTGCGGGCGGAGCCGGACAGCGACCCCACCGGAGAGGTAATACATAACCGGCGGGAAGGGCGACGAACATGGTAGGGCGGGTAATTGGGGTGGAGTGCGCTATGGGGGTGGTCCGGGAAGGCCCCGTGACAGAACAACCCCCAACGTTGCAAACCGGGAAGGGCGGGATGAACATTTCTGTCCTTCACAAGCGGGGCAAACCGCACAATAGCCTGGGCATCGCAGACGTCACGGAATGTGAGCTTTGCCGCGCTGGCCGGAGTCGCCTGTCGAGCCCATGATCGACGGGCAGCAATGCCCATCCTGCGTCTTTCTGCAACGTTGGGGTAACATCGCCCTTTCGGCTGTTCAGGTGCAGGCGTCTCGTCTGCGATCCTCAGCAGCCGAGGCGGCTGCCCGGTGCCCGCTTGTGGCCCATCGTGGGGGTCGGTCACAGTGTGCTCAGCTTGGCGAAGTTGATCGTCGCGCCTAAGGGGAGGACGCCGTAGATGCCGCGGGTGAAAACCAGGTCGATGAAATCGTCCATCACGAGGATATGGCCTTTGGGCACGATGATCACGTCGGAGTCGGAGAGCCACAGTTCGCCTTGGGGACAGGGTTGTTTGCCATGCAGGGCGGCGTGCAGATCGACTTGGGTGGCCAGCAGCCGCCAATCGTCGCCGCGGCGGAAAATGACGATCTGGCGAAGGTTGGCGCCGTTGATCCAGCTTCCTGCCATGCTGATGGCCTGCAACACCGTGGTGGGCCCGGTCAGCTCGTATCGGCCGGGGCGGAAGACTTCGCCCAGGACGTAGACGTATCGCGGGGCTCGCTCAACGAGCACGGGGATCACCTCGATTCCTTCGATGTGCTGCCGGTAGCGTTCGTTGAGTTCCTGTTGCAGTTCGTCGAGCGTCAAGCCTTGGGCGGGCACCGAACCCAGGACCGGCAGGGCGATCGTACCTTCAGGGGTGACGCGAGCCACCCGGCTTTGGCCGCCGATGCCGTACCGGTTGTCGACCACGGCCCGGAGGTCTTCCAGTTTGCTGTTCACCTTCAGGGGGGTGACGGTAATGGCGGGGACTTTGTAGTATTTTCGGTAGGCCTTCTCCAGGTGCTGGCGGAGTTGGTCCACGGTGCGCCCCGTGGCCCGCACCTGGCCGAGCAAGCGTAGGGTGATGGTGCCATCCGGCTGGATGATCAGGTCTCGATCCAGCGCCGGGTCCGTGAAGGATTCGACGCGGATTTCGTCTCCCACGTTGAGGCGGTACGGGGTGGCGGTTTGTTCGCGGGTCAGCCGGTAGACCAAATCCAGCTCGTCGTCCACGCGGAGGCGGTATTCCGGTACGTGGGCCAGGCGCTGGTGGCCGACGTATTCGCCCTGGGCGTAAGCTTGCCAGAAGATGAATCGCGCCTTTTCCCATCCGCCGCGCCGGGAGGGGTCGCAGTGGGCGCAGTCCACTGCGGCCACCGGGCATGGGGCGGCGGGCCCCAGGCCCGCCGGAATCGACCGGGTACAGCCGGGCGTGCATTCCGCGCAGTCTTGGTCGTCAGGGCCGATGGGCCTGCGCGCGGTCGTGGGCGACGGGAGGGCAGGGCCGCGGAGATGCTGTGCTTCAGAGGCGGTGGCTCCCAGCCCGACCCAGACGGCCAAGCATACCAGGGCCAGCCGCGCCGGCGCGGTAGCCGCCGAAAACACACGGATGGAAAGCGGACTCCCGTGAACACGTCCCATGGCCTTCACCCGACTCAGTTCCTCGTCTCTGGTGCTGCCCAGCGGCTACGGGCCGTCCGCCCGCCGGGCGATGCTGCCGGCTGCTGCTTGCCGGTGGCCACTGAAGTGTCGCGTCCACCAGCCCCGCTGCCGGCCTGGGAGAACAGCGTGAAGGGCACCCATCGCACGTCCACGGCAGTGCCGGTCCGGCCTGCGGCGACCTTCGGGTTCGTAGCCGCGACGCGCCGGGCCCGCTGCTCGGCTCGCCGGGCCAGCTGCTCCAGCCCCAATCGCTGGTATACGACGGCCAGGTTATGCCACGCGGTCGCTGATCGGCTGATCGCCGCGCAATGCTCGAGCACGCGCCGGGCCTCGAGATACCGATCGTTGCGGGCCAACAGCACGCCCAGTTCGTTGGCCGCCAGGTAGTTGCTCGGATCGACCAACAGCGAAGCCTGGTAGAAGGCCATCGCCTTGGACTGCGCTGCCTGGATCCCCGCGTAAGGCGAACCGGCCATGGTCGTATGCAGTTTCCCCAGTCCGTAGAGGGCCATGGAGCCGGCCACTTCGTCCCCGGCGGCCTCGGCCAACTGCTCCTGGGCGAACGAGAGATAGGCCGCGAAGGCCTCCATGGGGGTCACGGGCAGCGAGCCTTCGGCGCTGAACACCGGCGTCTGGTGTCCCCGTACGATGGCGGCCAGGTCCAGGTCCGCCTCCAACTGAGAACCGATGGGCACGAAATCGTCAGCCTCTTGGATCGCGCGCAGCCCGACGGCCAAGGCCTTGGTGTGAACCGGATCCTGGCGTTCAGCGTCCAAGCCTTGAGACAGCAGTCGCAGGGCCAGCACGAACTGGGCCCGAGCCGCGTAGAACGCTTTCCGCCCGGCCAATTCAAACCCCCGGCGCGTGTGCCGGTCCGCTTGGCGGGCGATCAACTCCAACTGTCGCGAACGCTGGCCGGTTATGGCCACCGCCGACAGCCCGCCCCAGCGCCCGGAAGGCTCATCGCCCGTCGTCTCGGCCCCTCTGGCCCAACCAGGCCAGGAGGTTGCGACAACGCTCCCCATGAAGGCTGCGGCAAGCCACAGCGCCGCTGGACTGCAAAATCGATCCGTCATGCCGCAGTCAATACCCATGCTGGGCGCGCAAGCTCGCGCCGTTCGTCATCGATCCGTCCTTCCGATCGCTTCGGACGCCGACGCCGACGGTGATGAGTCAAACCGGCGGGCCGGCCAACCAGCAGCGGCGGCGCAACGGATCAGCCGTCAAAAGCCATTCCAGCCGTACGACCCGGTGAGCGATCCCAGCGGCCCAGCCTTCGTCAACCTCACGGGCGGCACGATCGGCATGGATTATCGGCCGGGGTGCGGTACGCCCTTCGAGGGACTTTCCAATGGCTGCGGGTTCTCTCGGGCCCTGTTGCGAAGGCTGACGCCGGGGCTACGAACACCTGCGCTACTCCACTTCCCACGTGTCGCCGGAATAGAAGAGATCTTCCAGCGACCCGGGGCCCTCCTGTTGGACGGCCTGTTCGACCTGGGCGTTGAGCAGCTCGTCATATTTGGGCCGGTCCACAGCCCGGAACACGCCGATCGGTTCCGGGAAGTCCGGCTGGCGCATACGGCTCAACAGATACGCCAGGCTCGGTTCGGGGGCCTCTTCGTCGTGCACCAGAAGGTCCTCTTCTGTGACCCCGTTGCCCAGCGTGACCACTTCCGGCTCCATCCCCCGCAGGCGGATTCCCTTGTCCCGCCTCTTGCCGAAGACCAGGGGTTTGCCGTGTTCCAGTTCCAGCGTCGTTTCCGCGCGGGTCTCTTTGTCCGTGGCGTAGGCGAAAGCGCCATCGTAGAAAACCACACAGTTCTGGTAGATCTCCACGAAGGACGCGCCCGTGTGTTCGTACGCACGGCGCAGGACCATGGCCAGGTGCTGCTGGTAGACGTCCACCGTGCGGGCGACGAACGTGGCTTCGCAG
>DQVB01000549.1 GCA_015661985.1 Planctomycetota bacterium
AACCTTCTCGGGGATCTGATGCTTGCTTGGGTGGATCCCCGAATCAGATACGACTAAACAAAGATGTGGCCATTTAAACGAAACAAGCGGGCAGAGGAAGAGATTGGCGTTAGCGTGTGGAAGCTCGCCTGGCGGCGGTTTCGTCGCCACAAGGTGGGCCGGGTCGGTGGGGTCATCGTTGGGTTCCTATTTTTGGTTTTGATCCTGGCCGAGTTCGTGGCCCCTTATCCACATACCAAGCAATTTCGGACCCTCACCTATGCTCCCCCTACCAAGATCCACATCTTCGAGGAGAACGGGCGCCTCACCCGACCATACGTCTACAAGACCGTCAGGTATCTGAACACGGCCACGTTCCAGTGGGAGTACTCGGAGGACCGTTCAAGAAAGTACTACATCAAGTTCTTCGTGCGGGGGCATCCGTACAAGCTGTTCGGGCTGTTCCCGACCAATGTCCACCTGTTCGGGGTAGACGAAGGCGCGAGCTTGTTCCTGTTTGGCACCGATGAGATGGGCCGCGACCTCTTCTCGCGGGTGGTGATGGGCACCCGCGTATCCTTGGTTGTAGGGCCGTTCGTAGTGCTCGTCAGTTTTCCTCTTGCGCTGCTTTTTGGTGGAATTTCAGGGTTTTACGGCCGTGGTGTCGATATGTTCATGCAACGGGTGTTCGAGGTCATTATGTCCTTCCCCACGTTGCCCCTGTGGCTTGCACTGGCAAGCGCATTGCCTAAAGGATGGAGTCCCACCATGCGCTTCTTCGGGATCGTGCTCGTGATGTCCGTGATCGGTTGGGCCGCCCGAGCTAGGATTGTGCGAGGACTTGTCCTCGCTATCCGATCCATGGACTTCACAGAGGCGGCCCGGGCCATTGGGGCCAATGACCTACGTATTATCGGCCGGCACATCGTGCCCAACCTCACTTCGTACCTCATCGTGGCCGCTACCCTCACCATCCCTGGGGCCATCTTGGGGGAGAGCGGGCTTAGCTTCCTCGGGATCGGCATTCACGAGCCCATGGTGAGTTGGGGCCTACTCCTTTCCAAAGCCAACAACGCTGCCACCATCCAAAGCTACCCGTGGCTTTTGATCCCGGGCATCTTCATCACTGTGACAGTGCTCGCGTTCAACTTCTTGGGGGATGCGTTGAGGGACGCGTTCGACCCGTTCAAGGTTGTGTAACCCAGTCCCTTAGAGCCCGGTCGAGGGCGTGTAGCTCGATGCCGAAGATCTCGCTCGTGCCCCGGAAGGGACTAGCCCCTTCCACCAGGGACTTCCAGAACTCCCGCACGGCATGCTCGCCGTAAGACTCGATGAGGTAGGACACGAGGGCGCCAGCCTCTGCCTCGGCGATCTCGCGCGGATAGGCGTCGAACAGCGATTGGGTGATCTGAACCCACCGACCACTTTCTAGCACTGCTTGGGCTTCCTTTCGGAAATCCCTTTCCGGCCAGGCCAGGCACAGGGTCAACCCCTCTACCAGGGTGTCGAATCTGGGGAGGCCCATGGGGGACACGATCTCCAGCACCAGCTTTACCGTGAGTTCGCTCACCTTCTCCCCCCCCCCGGAGATCCAGATCACCCCCCATGGTGGGGTGATGCCGAGGGTGGTTTGGCTGCAGTAAAAGACGATGCGCTCCGGTAAGGATTTGCCGGCAAGTTGCCAGAAGGAGAGGGCGTTTTTCAGGGCGACGTCGGCTTGGGCTAGGAGAGGCTCTGCCTCCGGTGTGGGAATTCCCACCAGCATCAGCTTGCCCAGCTCGGTGGTTGGGGCGGCGGCCAGCTCCCGCAAGACGGGAAGTAGTGGAGCTGCCTCAGGCACCGCGGCCAGCGATTCCAGTGCGAGCTTGGGCTCGCCAAGGGCGAGGTAGCATAGGCCCCGGATGTAGTCCACCTCCGCCCCGGACTTTCCCCCCAGGCGAGCCAGGGCCAAGCTGGGCCGTCCCTCGAACGCATCCCGTTGGGCCAGGATCAAGGGCAGGTCTTCAGCTTGGGCAAGGGAGGAGGCGAGAAACTCCTCCCACTGAGTAGCAAGCTCTTCCGGGGAGACGCCCAAGCCCCACGCCCCCGCCTCCCAGGACGTAGCCCGCCAGAAGGCCTCCACCCCAGGGCGCCCATACCTATCCAGCACCCAGGCGGCGAACGCCCCGGCGGTGGACTCCCACTTGCGGGTGCTTCCCACCTCTCCTTGGGTCACCTGGAGGAGCCTGCGGATGGTCTGAAGGCTCGGCGTTGCCGGGACCCAGGGGGCGTTGACTTCGAAGTAGAAGGCTTCCCAAGGGTCGAACGGAAGAAGTCGCTCCGCCTGCTGCCACAAAAGCTGCCAGAGTTCGCTGGCTCCCCAGGCGGCCGCCTCCTGTGCCCAGGGTGCATCTGGCTTGTCCAGGTACAGCGCTAGCCCCCGTGGAAAAACGTCATTTCCCGGGGCTCCGAAGGCCAGGGAGCAGGCAAGGCGTGCAAGGCCACCCCCCCATGGTCCGGAGGCGAGTAGATCCACTATCCCAAAGGGCGTTATCTCCTCTTCCGTCCGAACGGAAAACGCTGCGGGCAGCTCGGTTTTGTCCGCGTATAGGTAGACGTACACCCTCTCGGGAAGCTCCCCTGGTTCGATCGTCAAGCAGGCCAGGGTTTCCTTCCACGCCGCTTCCACTTGGGGGGCGATAATGCGGATCTCAGCGGCGAGCGGGCTTTCCTTCAGGTATCGGACCACGACCTGGCCTGATTGGATCTCGCCCAGAGGGCTCCTCGCCTTGCGGAACTCCGGCCATGCCCAGAACACAAGGCCCCCTATGCCCAGGGCGATGCCCATGCCCAGAGCGAGGCCCCCGATCACCCATAGCACACCGCTTCGTTTTCTCATCGTGCGTCATAGTAGCGTAACAAATTCTGTTTCACAGTCTGTGGCAACACAGGGGTACCTTAGGGCGGAAAGGAGGTGCCCCGATGGTGAACCGAGACGAGCTGAGATTGCCCTTGAGGGACACGGTGCAGGAGATGGTGGCGGACCTGCGCCCCTGAGGCGGAACCACTTTGGCAGCTGTTTTCGGCTAAGGTTCTAGGCACAAACCCTTCACTTACAAGATACTCCATGGGCGACCGGTAGCCAAGCCGCGAATGTCTGCGGTCATGATTGTAGTAGTTCATCTGTC
>DQVB01000645.1 GCA_015661985.1 Planctomycetota bacterium
GAGCCGTCTGGGGCGGGTCGCGCTGGGGCACGCCCAGCTGGCGGCGCAGGCGGGCCAGTTCTGTCTCCAGTCGGCGCTGGACGTCGGCGTAGTCGGGCTGGCCGTAGACGCTCTTCAGCTCCTTGGGGTCCGACTGCAGGTCGTACAGCTCCCATTCGTCCACCGGGTTGGGGTCCCAGGGGTGAGGGTAGAAATGGATCAGCTTGTGACGGCCGCTGGCCACGCCGTAATGGCGGCGCACGCTATGAGCCCCCGGGAATTCGTAGTAATGGTAGTAGAACGACTGGCGCCAGTCGGCCGGCGTCTGGCCGCGCAACAGCGGCACCAGGCTCCGGCCCTGCATGTCTTCGGGGATGTCCACGCCGGCGATGTCCAGGAAGGTTTCAGCGAAATCCAGGTTGGAGACGATGTCCCGATTGACGCTCCCCTGTTTGACGACGCCAGGCCAGCGGACCAGAAGCGGCGTGCGCAAGGACTCCTGGTAGATCCAGCGTTTGTCGAACCAGCCGTGTTCGCCCAAGAAAAAGCCTTGATCAGAGGTATAGATGACGACGGTGTTCTCGGCCAGGCCGGACTCATCCAGGTAGCGGAGCACGCGGCCCAGGTTCTCATCCACGGCGGCCACACAACGCAGGTAGTCCTTCATGTAGCGCTGGTATTTCCACCGCACCAACTCGCGACCGCTCAGGTTGGCCTTGCGGAACGCTTCGTTTTTCGGCTCGTAGGCGGCATCCCATGCGGCACGCTGCTGGGGCGTCAAGCCCCGGGGCGGGACGAGTTTCAAGTCGCGCTCGTTCATCGTGGCGGCGATGGTCATGTCCTGGGTCCGAGCCGGCGTGCCACGGCCGCGGTAGTCGTCGAACAGCGTGTCCGGCTCGGGGATGGTGACGCCGTCGTACAGCTTGAGGTGTCGCGGAGCCGGCTGCCAGTTGCGATGAGGGGCTTTGTGTTGGAGCATCAACATGAAGGGTCGGTCCGGATCCCGTTTGGTTTTCAGCCACTGGAGGGCCAAGTCCGTGATGATGTCCGTCGTATACCCCGTGTGTCGCACGCGGCCGTCGTGCCGGCCATCCCCGTCGGCATCGCGCAACATGGTCGGATTGTAATAGGGGCCCTGCCCGATGAGCACCTCGGAATACTCGTAGCCTTGAGGGGCCATGTGTTCACCCAAGTGCCATTTGCCCACCACGGCCGTCTGGTATCCCGCTCGGCGCAGCAGCTTGGGAAAGGTCTGCTGGTGGCCGTCAAAGCGATCGCCGTTGCAGAAGAATCTGTTCAGATGGCTGTACTTGCCCGTCTGAATCACCGCCCGGGCAGGGCCGCAGATCGAATTTGTGACGAAACAGTTATCGAATCGCATCCCTTCGCGGGCCAACCGGTCGATGTTGGGGGTTTCGTTCAGCCGCAATCGGTAGGGACTGACCTCCTGGTACGCGCTGATCGCCTGCCAAGCGTGGTCGTCGCAGTAGATGAAAAGGATGTTGGGCCGCTTTGCCGCGGCCGCTCGGTCCGTTGTGGCGAAGCAGAGCAAAGCGGCGGCCGCAAGGGCACAAAGGAGGGCAACGAAAAACGGGGAACTCCGCACACGCCGGAACGGCCACTTTGTTTCTCCACGATACATGGTTAACCTCCTCTGGAGCGTTGGACTATGAGAGACACGGATCGCTGTGGTGCAGGTACACCCTGCCGGCGGGCCTCCGGGGCGGGTGGTCCGAAGCGGCACGCAGGAAAAGCGGCGGAGCCGTTCCAACCGAAGGCCAATATAGGCTCCGCGGAAGCTGTGGGCAACGGCCCGGGCTGATCGCCCGTCGGGGAATGCCCAACCGGCGCCAGCATGACGCCGCTTCCGCAGCCGGCCGTCGGGCGCCGAGCGATGGATCGGTCCGTAAACCGAACGCGTCACATCCGGCATTCTGTTGACGCCCGGGCGTGTGATTTCCATAATGGGGATGTTATCCCGAATAGAGCAGAGGCTGCCGCGGTCAAGCGGTTGCTCGGTCGGCCCAGCGGCACGTCGCGGGGCCGCGAACGTGACGTGTTCCATGCGCGGGCTCACATGACGGGCGAGTGATGGACGAACACCCAGACGAGCGGCCGGCGGATGAAACGGCGGTCGATGGCCACGCCGCAGGGATAGCGCAAGAGGCGACCGGGCCGGAGGGGACCACGGATCTCAGTCAACTCCTTCAGGGGTCCCGTCGTCCAGGGGGATTCCAATTCTCGGTGGCCGAGTTGATGTTGATGGTCCTGGTCGTGTCGCTCTTGCTGGGACTGCTGGCGCTGCTGCCCCCAGCGCATGCGGCGGTGCTCGCGGGCGTGGGGGTGATGGCCGGCCTGTTGGTCATCGCTTGGCTGCAGACGAGCCGCGCCGTTGTGGTGATCATCTGGTGGGGGCTGGTGCTGATCTACCTCCTGTTCAGCGCCATGGCCCTTCTGAGGCCACACGGGTAGAGAGTCGCCCCCGACGCTGCAGAAGGGGAAGCGCAGGAGGACCATTCTTGCCCGTCAATGATGCACCGGTGCCGTGCCGTCTGGAGGCGTTCCGGACGTCCCTCGAAGCGTAGGGGGGCCATTCTTGCCCGTCAATGATGGGCTCGACCGGCGACTCCGGCTGGTGCGGCAAAACTCACATTCTGTGACGTCCGCGATGCCCAGGTCCTTGCGCGGCTTGTCCCACTTGTCACGGACAGGAGTGTGTCCATCCTGCCCTTGCCGGTTTGCAGCGATGGCGTTTTGCCTCCAGCTGGCATCCATTCGGTCAAAACAGCGTGTGGGGCGCTACGGACTGCCAGCCTGGGCCATCCCCCGGGTTCGCGCGTCGATCCGCTGGATGGCCTCCAGCTGGACTTTGGCCAGTTGGTTGGCCAGCGAGCGGATCGACTGCACCAACTCGCCGCTACGCTGCTGGTACCCGGCGATGGCCTCCTGAAGGGCGGCCAGGTGTTTGGCCACCAGATTCCGCTCTTCGGTCACCTTGTTCAGTTCCGCCCGGGCCGCCCGGATATCCTTCTCGTTGGTTTGCTCTTGCGCCAAGGCACTGGCCTGGGCGTCTTTCAGGTACTTGTTGTCGTCCCGCGCGGCGTTGATCTGGTGCGTCAAGAGGGCCAGGCGGCGGCGGGATTCGGAGAACAGCACATAGTAGTCACGCAGCTTGCGGCCCTTGCGCTGGAGGTATTCCTGCTGGCTGGCCCCAGGGAACAAGGCCTTGATCTGTTCGTCACTCAGCTCTGCCAAGACGGCTTCCTCATCGCGGGGAAGCTGCTCGTAAAGGACCCACGGCTTGGCGCTGGCCCTGAGCCGCTTGATCTCGCGCGGGGTCAGCCACGTGGCGGGGACCATCTGAACGGCGTTCGCGGCGACGTTGGTGACCACGAATTGGCCCAAGTACCGCCCACCCTGTTCGAAGGGCTTACCTTCGAAGACGTACAGGATCATCTTGGGGGCAATGTGATGGGGACCCTGTTGGCTGGGGTTGACCGTTACCGCCAACGTCTGGGCGCCGGTAGCCGGGTCCTTGACCGGGGCCAGCCGTTGGGGGACCACGTCGTACCACATGCGGCCGCGGGCCAGCACCCGGTTGTGCAGCGCAAGCTCGACTTCATGAACGCTTGGCGTACCCGCCTCCGGGTCACCGTACTCCAGCAAGTCCACTTCCGCCTCAACTCGGGCAATCTCCTGCTCCAACTTCGCGGCCGCCTCGCGCCACACTTGGTGCGTGCGCAGCGTGCGGGCCGAGAAGTACAAGAGGGGGAGCGAGGCGACCAAGATCAGCCCGATCAGGATCTTATTCCAGATGCTCATCTCGCATCGAACCTGGGTCTGGAGGCATCGAGCCGAACCCTGGGGTCCGGCGGCGCAATCCGTTCCCGCCCGAAAAGAAAAAGGCCCGCCACTGTCCTTAACCTTGATCCTATTTGGGCCCCTTGGCGGTGTCAAGCTTTCGGCAGACCAACCAGACCCTGGCAAACCTGCCATACCCGCCAGGTCGCGCATTTTCGCTCGGTTCGCCAAAATTCATATGGCCCGCAAAATCCTTCAAGTTGGGGAACTGCCGGGGTCGAGTCGAGATCTAGCCACGTTAGGGATCGAACGTCTGGCCACCCTAAATGGGGGCCCCATACCGCCTCATTGGAACATCGACTTGTGATAAACCCGCTGATTCGTCCGCTGACTGGCACGGTTCGTGCGCCCGATGTGGGTGCCAAGCGACCCCCCCGGAGCACAGAGCTGCACACCACAAGGGGAGGGGTCAGGGCTATTGGGTTCAGGGGTGTCCGCCATCCGGGGCTGTCGGCGTGGGGGTATGTGGTCCTTGGCCTGGCCATGGTGTGGATGGCGTCGCTGGGCTGCAGCCGGGCTTATTACCGGCGACAGGCAGACCAGGAGGTGTATGCCACAGTCCGTTCGGCCACCACGGATCCTCGCTGGGCCCTGCTGGATTACACGATCCAGCCGGACCCCAGGTCACGGATGTTCGACCCCTTCGCTCCCGACTGTCCGCCCATGCCCCCGGACGACCCGGCTTCCCACCGCTTGATGCATTGGGTGGACCGCAAACGGGGTTGGCGCGGTTGGCACATCTTCGGCGACACACCCACGGTGGATAATCCGAACTGGGAGGCTTACCTGCCGCGAGACGGGAGCGGCGTGGTGATCCTGGACCGCCATGGGGCGGTGGAGATGGCCCTGCTGCACTCGCGGGAGTATCAGCAGGCGTTGGAAAGCCTGTACCTCTCGGCCCTTGACGTCACCTTGGAGCGATTCCGCTTCGATGTGCAGTTCTTTGGCACCAACCGCACCACCAGCACAGCCGAGGGTCCGGTCAGTGGGCAGGGCGCCCGATCGACGACGCTGAGCACGGACACGGACATTCGGGCAGAGAAGCTCTTTGCTACCGGCGCTCAGCTCTTGATGGACTTCGCCAACTCGGTGGTCTGGCAATTCATCGGGCCGGACCGGTACGTGTCGGTCAATGCGTTGAGCTTTTCGTTGTTCCAGCCCTTGTTGCGCGGTGCGGGCCGGGCCGTGGTTCTGGAGCAGTTGACCGACGCGGAGCGCGCCTTGTTGGCCAACATCCGCCAATTGGAGCGATTCCGCAAAGGATTTTATTTGAACATCCTCACGGGGCGGAACGCGGGTCCTCCGCCTGCGCGTGCTGGTTTTGGCGTCAGTTCCTTTGCGCCCGGCGGCGGTGCAACGGTCGGTGGCTATTTCAGCCTGCTGCAGCAGGAGCTGGAGATTCGCAACCAGCGGGCCAACGTGGCGGCCTTGCAGGAGAACGTGCGGCGATTGGAAGCTTTTTACGAGGCCCAGCGGATCGACTTGTTGCAAGTGGACGAGCTGCGACAAAGCCTTTACAACTCGCAGATCGCCCTGCTGCGACGGGTGAACACCTATGAGAACCAGCTGGACAACTACAAGATCACCCTCGGCCTGCCCCCGGACCTGGATGTCAAAATCGAAGATCCGCTGTTGGACCAGTTCAATCTGATCGATCCGCACTTGACAGACACGCAGAACGAGGCGACGCGGTTGCTGGATGAACTGCGGCAAGCCGGAGCCATGCCGCCCGAGGCCGTGGCGGCGCGGATACTGGCATTGGTGGAGTACGTGCGCCGAGACCTGGCCACGGTGGCAACGGATCTGGATCGGCTGGAACAGGCCTTGCCGGAACGGCGGGCCAGCCTGCAGCGGTTGGCCCTTCGCCCCGAGTTCCGCCAGCGGGACGTGGACCTGAGCCTGATCGACGTGGCTGCCCTGGAGCAGCGCGTCAAGGAAATCAAAGAAGAGTTCGCCACGCTGCGGCCCAAATTGGAGGCCACCCTGGGGATGGCCTTCTACCGGGCCGGCGATTGGCAGTCGGCCGCGGGCGTGCTGGAGCGATCCATCGAGCAGCGATCCGGCGGCGAGGCTGAAGATTGGTTCTTCCTGGCTATGACCTATTGCCAACTGGGCCGGGAGGACTACGCGCGGCTCTGGTACCAGAAGGCCGTCGAGTGGACGGTGGCGAATGATCCGGGGGACGAAGTGTTGGGGAGTTTGGCTGCCGAGGCCTCCGAGTTGATCGGTCTGCCAAACCCTCTGGCCCCACCCCAAAAGCTACCGGCGCTGACGCCCCAGAGGGAAAAGGAAGCCCGCCTCGAACTCCGCCGCCAGAGGCTGGTGCGGATGATCACCCGGCTGACGTCCCAGCTGACCGATCTGTCGTTGGTACAGGCTGCTGCCCGGCTGGACACCCCCAGCCTGGTGCCCGTCGATCTGGACTCGGACGAGGCTTTGGAGATCGCCCGCCAGAACCGTTTGGACTGGATGAACGCTCGAGCCGCTCTGGTGGACCAGTGGCGACAGATCGAGGTGACCGCCAACCGCCTCGAAAGCGACCTGAATCTGACCTTCAGCGGCGATTTGACCCAGACCAGCAACACCCTGAGCGGGTTGCATAACACCACCGGCCGTCTCCAGGTGGGCGTGGAATTCGACGCTCCGCTGACCCGGCTGGTCGAACGGAACGCTTACCGGCAGGTGTTGATCGCCTACCAGCAGGCCCGCCGTCAGTACTACGCCTTCGAGGACCGAGTGAGCCAAGCCCTGCGGGACACCCTCCGCCGCATCCGTTTGAATCAGCTGGAGTTCGAGCTCCAGCGCGAATCGGTGCGCACGGCGATTCGCAGTGTGGTGCAGATCCAGCTCCAGCTCCAGGCGCCACCCCAGCCGGGGATGGCTTCCCAGCAATTCCGGCTGGGTCAGACCGTCGCCAGACAGCTGCGCCAGAACTTTGCCAACTTGCTGAATTCCCAAAACGATTTCCTCCGCGTCTGGCTCCAATACGAAGTTCTGCGCCGTAACCTCGACTTCGACTTGGGTACCATGCAGCTGGACGAGCGAGGCGTGTGGATTGACCCCGGCCCCATCGATCGGTCGATGATCCCCGAAGGGGCACCGATCGAGCCACTCCCGCCCGCCATCGAGTTGCCGCCAAGCCCTTTTGAAGAGGAGCCGACTCCGACCGAAAGTGGGGCAAAAGAGGCGCAAGCCGTCCTGCGCGCCGCCTATCAGCCCAGGGCTGGCGCGCCGCTGGAAGAGCCAGCTCACTGGCCGGGGTTGCCCGGTGGGAAGGGGCAGGCTACCAAGCAAATGATGCTCTGCCGGCTCCCTGACGTGGGGGGGTCGACGGGCCGCCGGTAATCACTGCGGCGAGCTGGGCACGCCTGCGGACGGCGGCTCGGCCCCAGGCTGGCTTGTGCTGATCGATCGCTGCTGTTGCATTCGCACGCCAGTAGCCGCCCTCCGCTTGGGGTTGGGCGTTGTCTGGCTGCTCCCCCATGGGGCGACCGCGGGTTCGCCTTTTTTTCTCTTTGCGGCGGGAGCTTTTCCCTGCGGCGGGGTTTAATAGGCGGGGTGGGTATGCGCGGATGGCGTCCCAGCGGGGGGATGCTTGGTGACAACAGCTTGGTTCCGGTTTACAATGAAAGATCACGCCTGAGGCCAGCTATCTCTTGGGGCGAGGGGCATCGTTGCCGGCGGATCCAGGCGACATCGAGGTACAATCTCATGGAAGCCACATCCATGGACCGTCACACGGCAAA
>DQVB01000417.1 GCA_015661985.1 Planctomycetota bacterium
CTCGCCCGTGTGGGTTGATGTCTGCCTGTGCGTTGCACGCGGACAGGGCGGCGAGTGGCCCACGGCGATGAAGAAGTCCCGTACCCGCCCCACGGCCGTCGAACAGCTTCGCAGCTTGACGATCGGCCAACACCTGGCAGAGAAATGCCCAGAGCACAATCGCCGTGGTGTAGCTGGCATTGCACGTCTGGCCGACCAGGGCCTGGTGACGACGGAAAATGGCCCCCATCTGGAGTCGGCGGAAGCACGCTGGCGAAGGGCAGCCCCTCTCCGGCGACAACGAAGCGGGCGATCATCTCGAAGAGGCCATTGGCCGCTTGCGGAGAAATCCGTACGGTGGTCATATACCAGGCACGGTTGGACGCTTCCGCAGTCGACCTGGGAAGGGGTGGGCGAGCGGAAAAACCAAAGCGTTTTGGGTATAAATTGAGCCGCCAGGCAAAGGGGCGCGTGAAGCCCGGGGGCATGTGCTGCACGACTGCCATGGGCGGCATGGGCGGCGACAGGGCGCCGAACAGTTCAACCACGGCTGGCGGCCCGCCGGTGGACACACCGATCAGGATGCAGCAGGCGGCCATCCGGTGCAGCTGGTCGCTTGTCGGTTCATCTTCGGGCGCCTGGCCCCTTGAGCTCAATCGCTTCCGCCGCAGGGCCAAGATGCGGGGCACATCCGCGCGGGCCACCCACCGGATCTTGCGGACCAGTTCCTCCTGGAGCACCCGGGCGGCCTCGGAGCCGGAGGCCGGCTTGGCCACATAGTCCAGCGCCCCGCGCTGGATCGCTTCCAGCGTGACGGCCGCACCGAATTGGGTCAACGCGGTGACCATTACCACGGCCACGGGCCGCCGGGCCAAAAGGGCGTCCAGCGTGGCCAGGCCGTCCATGCCGGGCATCTGCATATCCAGTGTGATCGCGTCCGGCCGGTGCCGCTCGAACAGCGTCAGAGCCTCTCGACCACAGGCCGCCGAGCCGACCACCTCGATCCCCGCCGCCGACGCCAGCGCATCGGCAATCATACGCCGCATCACCCCCGAGTCGTCGACAACCAGCACGCGGATGGAACGTTCTGCCATCTGTTCGCCCTGGACCTGACCAGGCGCCTTCGCTACCCCCACCCGTGCCCTTTCACAAACTTAGCTTACCTCCGATGGGGCGCAAGAGCGATTGCCTGCCGGGTGAGGTTCGTTTAGCATGGCCTGCGATTACCCCTGCGGCGGGGCCCTGGCCGGCCGCGCGGCGTGCTTCAACGGCTTCATGTTTTGCGAGTTTCCCTGGGCCATGAACATTCTCGATTTGGCCGCGCTGGTTTTCTATTTTGCCATCGTCCTCGGCGCCGGCGTCTGGTACCGGCGCAGAGCGGCGCGGAACGTGGAGGCCTATTTTCTCGGCGGCCGCTCCCTCCACTGGCTGGGCCTAGCCATGTCCGGCTCGGTGGCCACTTTCGACATCACCGGCACGATGTGGATCGTCACCCTCATCACCTTGTTCGGCATGAAGTCGATGTGGAACCACTGGATGTGGGGATTCCTGATGGCCGCCTTCTTCATGTCGTACATGGGCAAATGGGTGCGCCGCTCGGGCGTGATGACCGGCGCCGAATGGATGATCACTCGTTTCGGCGATCGCCGGGACGGCTGCGTGGCCCGGTTGGCTTATACGTTGCTGGCGGTGGTCATGTTGACCGGCTTCATCGGCTACGCCTTTCAAGGGATCGGTAAGTTTGGTGCCGTTTACGTGAATTGGTCCGAGCTGGTGAGGTCAGCCGCCAGCGTGGGGCCGACGGCCGAAGCGATGGCGCGGTTTTGTGCGGACCATCGGGTGGAAGTCTGCGCCGTGACGATCTTTGCCCTGACGACGCTCTACGTCCTGTTGGGGGGCCTCTACGGCGTAGTGGTGACCAATGTGATCCAAACGCTGGTGCTCACGGCCGCTGGTGTGATGATTGCGGTGATTGCCTACCGCCACGTGACGCCGGAAACGGTGGCCGCCATGCGCCCGGCCGACGGCACGTCGCTGGCCAGCTTAATGCCCTGCTGGCGGCTGGCCAGCTCCTCCTTGCCCGTCGACTACGCCGTGTACGAGTTTTTCGGTGCGCTGGTGATCATGTGGGTGGTGAAAGGGTTGTTGCTGAACCTGGGGGGGCCGGGCCAGATGACGGACTTCCAAGCGTTCCTGGCGGCCCGCAGCCCGCAGGACGCTTCCAAACTGGGCGCCGCCTGGAGCGTCTTCCTTGTGGTCCGCTGGGCCATGTGCATGGGGATCGCCCTGTTGGCCCTGAGCGGGTTGGCCGGCCGGGGCGACGCCGAGCAGGCGATGCCCGTGGTGCTTCAAGCCTTCTTGCCCCCGGGGGTCCGGGGGCTGGTGATCGCCGGACTTTTGGCCGCCTTCATGTCCACCTTCAGTGCCACGGTCAACGCAGCCGCCTCCTACCTGGTACGCGACCTGTGGCAACCGCTGGTCCGCTGGGACGACCAGGACCGCCGTCTGGTTTGGGCCGGCTACGGGGCCACGGTGGCTGTAGTGGCGGCCGGCATGGCGATCGGTTTGAACGCCAGTTCGATCCGCCAGGTCTGGGATTGGGTGATGATGGCCGTCGGTGCCGCCTTCGTCGTTCCCAACGTGCTCCGCTGGTACTGGTGGCGCTTGAACGGCTGGGGCTACGCGGCGGGCACAGTTGTGGGGATGGCCGCGGCACTGGCCCTTCCCGTCTCGCTGAAGCTGACGCCGCCCAGCGTCCCGTGGCTGGTCCAGTGGGCCAGCACACTGAACCTCCCCTACGTGGCCTTTCCCGTGGTGAGCCTCCTCTCAGCGATCGGTTGCCTGGTGGGCACCTGGACCACCAAGCCGACCGACGAAGTGACCCTGGCCCGCTTCTTCCGCACGGTGCGTCCTTTCGGCCTGTGGAAACCGATTCGCCGGGTGTGCGCATCAGATGCTGACCAGGCGAGCCGACCGGGAGAAGGCGCCGCCCTTGCCCTTTTCAATGTGGCCGTCGCCAGCACGGCGATCATCGGCGCGTACTTGGCCCCCATGTATCTGGTGGGACATTGGCACCACCACGCTGCGACATGGTGCGCCGTGGCCCTAGTCTCCGCCGCGGTGCTTTACGTCACGTGGTACCGCAACCTGGCCCGGAGCGAGCGGTGACAGATCACCCAAAACGTCCGGCGCCGACGTCCGCGAGGGGGGGCCATGCAGGCAGGGCTTGCCCCGTGGGGAACGGTTCTTGGCGCCACCACACATCTGCGGGGATGTGGGACAACTGAAGGGACAGTGCGATTCGGCTTGTTCGCCGGCTCGAGGCTGGCTAGAATGCCTGCCTTCATCGGAGCGGGCAGTCTGAGCGGCTGGAGGGCAGGCAGCCTGGGAGTTTTTGGCCGCCGGTGGTGGTGCGCGGAGCAGGCCCACTGCCGGCGTTGGGCAACGGATGGCAGGGGTGCCTATGTCCGCGGAAGGGAGGCCGCAGGGGGAAGTTTCTCCGGTGGCGCCGGTGTTGCGCTTTCTGGCCCGAGTGGTGGTGCAGTTCCCCATGCCGGTCCTGGCCATTGCCGTAGCGGCCGCCGTCTTTTCGCTGGTTTACACGGTCAGCCAACTTGGCTTTCGCACCAGCCGTCTGGACCTGATCAACCCGGAGAGCAGTTTCAACCAGCTATGGATTGAATACATCAAGGAGTTCGGCGACAGCGACGACGTGCTGGTGGTGGTCGAGGGGGAGGGTCGCGAGACGGTGGTGCCTGTGCTGGGCGAGATCTCCGAACAGATCGCCCGGGAGGACCGGTATTTTCGGGCTGTGCTGCACGAGGTCGATTTGTCCCGCATCCGCCAAAAAGGGCTCCACTATCTGGAAACGAAGGATCTGGCGGCCATCGAGGTGTTCCTGGACAAGGTGCTGCCCATTGTGCAGGGCGGCTGGCCGCGACTGGAGATCGCCACCATGGCGGCGGCGCTGGCCAACCGGGTGGCCGGCGCCGCGGCGGACGGTTCGTCTCCTGAGGCGGCTGCCGTGGAGTTGGCTCGGCTGAGCGATAGCTTGCTGGATGCCCTCGGCCCGCGGAACCGCTACCGGTCGCCCTGGCCGGAGATGCCCAGCCTGGTCTCCACGGTCAGCGAACTGACGTCGGAGTACTTTCTGACCAACCAGGGCAGGATGGGTTTCGTCCTTCTGCGGTTGGCTGACGGCAACGAAGAGAGCTTTGCCAAAGGGAGCGAGGCGATCCAGCGGCTGCGGGATCTGATCGCCCAGGCTCGACTCCGCCACCCGGACACGCGGATCGGCTTGACCGGCCTGCCGGTGATGGAAAACGACGAGATGCGGATCAGCCAGCAGGCCATGTTGAAGGCCAGCCTGCTGTCCTTGTTCGGTGTGGCCTGCCTGTTCGTGGCTGGCTTCGGGGGTTTGCGCCATCCCCTGATGACGGTGGCTTCGCTCCTGTTGGCCATGGGCTGGTCGTTCGGCTACATCACGCTGGCCGTGGGACACTTGAACATCCTGAGCATCTCTTTCGGTGTAATCCTCATCGGGCTCGGCATTGATTTCGGCGTCCACTATGTGGCCAAGTACCTCCAGCTGCGCCGCCATGTGCGGTCGGTCGGACAGGCCTTGACGGAGACATCCGGCAGCGTGGGACCGGGGATCGTCACCGGCGCGGTGACCACAGCCATTGCGTTTTTCATGGCTGGAGTGACCGAGTTTACTGGAATCGCCGAATTGGGCCTGATCGCCGGCGGCGGGATCTTGTTGTGTTGCGTGGCGGCGCTGGTGGTGCTGCCAGCGATGATCCGGATCGCCGACGCCCAAAGGCCGGGCCAGATGCTGCCCGAACCGCTGGATATCCATGCCTGGCTGCGACCACTGTTCGCCCGTCCCCTGTTGCTGTCGGCTGTGACGCTGGCAGGCACGGCGGCCGTGGCCGTGGGCATGAAGGACCTGTGGTACGATTACAACCTGCTGAACCTCCAGGCGGAGGGGGTGGAGAGCGTCGAACTGGAGAAACGGCTGCTGGCCGAAAGCGACCAGAGCGTCTGGTTCGCCTTGTCGATCGCTGAGAGTCGCGAGGAGCTGTTGGCCCGCAAAGAGCAGTTCCTCAAGCTCCCCTCAGTGCAAAGCGTGCGGGAGATCGCTTCGCTGTTTCCCGTGGAAAGCGAAGAGAAACTGCAGATGATCCGCCGCATCCGGGCCCGGCTGGCGAATCTGCCCGAACGGCCGCCCCAGATCGCCCCGGGACCGCCCGAGGAGCTGGGCCGGCAGTTGGCCCGAGCCCAGATGCTGATGGCCGGCCGACCGGGATGGGCCCGCATCGGCTACCAGCTGGAACAGATCCGTGACCTCCTCCGAGGCATGCCGCTGGAGGAGTGCTACCGGCGGCTGGTGGTCTACCAACACCGCATGGCCGGTGACCTGCTCAGCCGGCTGCATACCCTGCGATCCATCGCCAACCCCGAGCCGCCCCAACTGAGCGACTTGCCCGAAAGCCTCGTCACCCGGTTCGTGGGCCAGGATGGCAAGAAGTTCCTCCTCCAGATCTACAGCCGGGCCAACATCTGGGACATGGACGCCATGGAGCAGTTCGTCCGCCAAATCCGAAGCGTGGACCCCCGGGCCACCGGCAACCCCCTGCAGACCTATGAAGCCTCGCGCCAAATGCTGCGGAGCTACGAGCAGGCCGCCTGGTACGCCTTGGCCGCCATCCTGCTGGTCCTCTACATCGATTTCCGCAGCCTCCGCCTTACGTTCCTGGCCATGGTCCCTTTGGGGATCGGTATGCTCCAGATGTTCGGCATCCTGGGCCTGCTGAACATCCCATTGAACCCTGCCAACATCATCGTTCTGCCCTTGATACTTGGGATCGGCGTCGACGATGGCGTCCATGTGGTACACGACTTCCGCCGCCAGCGTGGTCGGTATCGCCTCAGTGCCCCTACGGCCAACGCAGTCTTGATCACCTCGCTGACGACCATGGTGGGCTTCGGGAGCTTGATGATCGCCAGTCATCGCGGGGTTCAGAGCCTTGGGCGAGTGCTCACGATCGGCGTCAGCTGCTGCCTGTTCACCTCCCTGGTCATGCTGCCGGCCTTTTTGACGTGGTTGAGCCGGCGTCGCACGGAGTCGGATCCGGATCCCGAGGCTGGCCCCAAGCCGAAGATCCTGGGCGAAAGGCGGCGCCGCGAAGACGCGGGCCATCACCCGGGCACCAGCCCTCGGGCGGCGCCGCACGCCTCGGGAGCGGAGCGGGCCGAGGCTGAACGCCGCTAAGCGCCGCCTCCAAGGCCCTCTTGGAAATGGTCCCTCACCAGCGGCGCAGGCTGAAGACCAACGGCCGCTCCCGGCGGAGTGGCGTTTTCCCGTTCCACTGTCGCCGCTCTGCGTACCCTGTCCCGCTGCGGGCATGGGATCCGATTGCCATCTCTGGTGAATCTCCAGCGCAGGCCTACCGGAGCGGGGCGGCGGGGTTCACACCGCCGGGGATGGATGGTACAGTGGCGGAGCCTTGGGTAGACAGCCGCTTTCGGGGTTTGCGGGAAAGCTACGGTCCGGCGATGCGGCGAACCGTCAGCCCGCTCCGGGGCCGGCGCGGGCCAAAGACGCCCAGTGCCTCTGACAGAGTGGCGAACAGAAAGGTAGGCGTTCACGGGGTGGCAACATTGCGGGGTGGGACAAGCGAACTGTTTATTGCTGGGCGGGCGCCCTTGCACCAGCTGTTCACGAGAAATGCCCCAAGCAGCGAGCCTCTCGACAGCTGGTGCGGGACTTGCCCCGCCTTGAAACAGCCTCGACGGGGCGTGAACAGATACAGAGAAAGGGCATCCACAGCCATGGCTAAGCCAAATCGAAAGATCAAGAAGGCCAACCACGGGAAGCGACCTTCGTGCAGCAAGGCGCGGAGGGCGAAGCGGCGAGAGGTTCGCACGTAGGGACGATCTGGGGCGCCCCGCCGGCCCGGGCGACCTGTGCGCTTCCGCTGAACGCGGCTGCGGCCAGCCGCGGAGGACTACCGGCAAAGGACGGATCCAGCGGGCAATGTTGCGCACGGGGTGACACGGCTCGGGGCGGTGAGGGAGTGCGAAAAAAGGAGCGAGGCGTGCCCAAGCAAGACCTGATCCTGGACCCGGCCGAATACGACTTGGACCGGGTCATCGCCGACATCGAACGGATTCGGCGGTACAACCCGCAGCGCTACGAGATGGAGCAATTGACGGCAATCGTCTACGAGGACCCGGAACGGCAGATCTGCGTCGGCTACAAGGATATCACGCCGAACGAGTTTTGGGTGCGCGGCCACATGCCGGGCATGCCGATCATGCCTGGGGTGATGATGTGCGAGGCAGCGGCCCAGTTGGCCAGTTACTACACACACAAGTACAAGTTGCTCGAGGGGGCCGTGGTTGGCTTCGGTGGCCTGGAAAACGTACGATTCCGCGGCGTGGTCCGGCCCGGGGATCGATTCGTGATCGTGGCCCGATTGTTGAAGCTGCGGCGCACGATCATGACGTGTCAGTTCCAGTGTTTCGTGCGAGACGTACGCGTCTGTGAAGGGATCCTGAAGGGGATCCCGCTGCCGGCGGACCTGGGTCAGGCCTCTTCTGCCCCGGCAGACTGACGTCGTTGCCGTCCCCTTTGGGCTTGGGCAGGTTGCCCCTCGCACCGGCCGGATTGGACAGGCGTTGCTGGTGGTGCTGTCCCCAGCCACGACGGGGTTGTGCGTCGGGCTTTTCCCATCGTTCGGCGTGCGACCACAGGGATGCCCGGGGAGTGAACCTTCTGCCATGTTTCCCCTCCACGACGACAATCCCATCACCCGGCCGCCCGTGGTCACCGTGGGTCTGATCGTCGTCAACAGCGCGGTGTTTCTGTTCACGCTGTTTCTGCCCGAGGCGAAGCTCCAGGAGTTGTATTACCGGCGAGGGTTCGTGCCGGCCCGGTTGGCCCAGCTGAGGCACGGCCTGCCGCTGAAGGTGCCCATCCAGCAGGAGGTCATCCATCCGCTGGTTCGCCTGCCCGTACGCGTCCAACGATGGATCCGTCTGGATCCGGACCCGCCGGCAATCCTCCTGTCGCTGGTCACCTGCATGTTCCTCCACGGCGGTTGGTTCCACCTGATCGGCAACATGTGGTTCCTGTGGGTTTTTGGCAACAACGTGGAAGACCGGCTCGGTTCGATGCCCTTCTTGGTTTTCTATCTGTGCGGCGGGTTGGCGGCCAGCTTTTGTCATTGGCGTATTGGGCCGGACAGCACGTTGCCGGTCATCGGGGCCAGCGGTGCGGTGGCGGCCGTGCTGGGCGCGTACGCCATCACGTGGCCATGGGCCCGCGTACATACCCTGGTGGTACTGGTGGTGTTCATCACGATCGTGGACCTGCCGGCGCTGCTGGTCCTGGGGTTTTGGTTCCTGGGCCAGCTGTTAGAGGCCCAGAAGGCGGTCAACCTGGGCGTGGACGGCGGTGTGGCGTGGTGGGCCCACGTGGGCGGCTTCGTGGCTGGTACGGTGATGATGCTGGTCTTCGGCGGGGAGGACGACAGGCGGGTGCGGCGCCCGAGAAAGGCGGTTGTGTGGGACGACGACGAGCTGGATTTCTGAGCGCCGCCTAGCCCGACCAAAGCCGCCGGCACCGGCGGGCCCGGAGGGAGGGACATCGGCCACTCAGGCTCTGGGGTGGAATCTTCGGTGCACTTTCTTCAGTCGCGTGGGGTCCACGTGCGTGTAGATCTGGGTAGTGGCGATGCTCGAATGGCCCAGCATTTCCTGGACTTGGCGCAAATCGGCCCCGCCGGCCAACAGGTGGGTGGCGAAACTGTGGCGCATCGTGTGGGGGCTGACGTCGTCCGGGGCGCCGACACGGCGGGCGTATTTCTTCAACAGCTCCC
>DQVB01000199.1 GCA_015661985.1 Planctomycetota bacterium
CCGCCCGGGAGGCCGCGGAAGCGGCCGAGCAGAAGAGGCAGGCCGCAGCCCAAGCCGCCGCCAAGCGGAAAGCGGCGGCGGATGCCGCCGCTGGGCTGGCCAAAGCGCAGCAGGCGGAGCAACAAGCCCAGGCCCAGGCCAACGCCGCCACAAAGAAACTGGCCGAAGCCCAGGCGCAGAAGAAAGCGGCCGACGAGGCCCTGGGGAAGGCCAAAACCCAGGTAGCCGCCGCCACCAGCGCTTTCCAACAAGCCGAGAAGGCGGCCCAGGAGGCGGAGGCCAAGGCCGAACAGCTTGGCGCGGACGCCGCCAAGCCGGAGGCCGAGAAGAAACAGGCGGCCGACGACGCGGCGGCCAAGCGCAAAGCGGTCGAGGAGGCCAGAGCCGCCCTGGCCAAAGCGCAGCAGGCGGAGCAGCAAGCCCAGGCCCAGGCCAACGCCGCCGCAAAGAAACTGGCCGAAGCCCAGGCGCAGAAGAAAGCGGCCGACGAGGCCCTGGGGAAGGCCAAAAGCCAAGTAGCCGCCGCCACGGCCGCCCATCAAGCGGCCCAGGAAGCAGCCAAGGAACTGCTCCAACTCGACGCGGCTGCCAAACAGGCGGCCGCGGAAGCAGCCGCCAAGCGCAAGGTGGCCAACGAGGCCAAGGCGGCTCTGGACCCGAAGGCAAAGAAGTTGGAGCAAGCCCTGCTTCAGGCCAACCGCGCCGCGCAGAGGTTGACCAGGGCCGAAGCCCGGAAGAAATCGACCGAACAGGCCCTGGAGAACCTGAAAAAGCGGATCGCGGTTGCCAAACAGACACACGAGGCGGTCGAGAAGGCCGCCCAGGAGGCGGAAGCCGCCGCCGCCCCTTTGAAAGTGGAAGCAGAGAAGACACGGGCGGCATATTTCGCTGCCCGGGATGTGGCCGACGAAAAGCGCGCCGTGGCCGAGCAGGCCAAGGGCAGGCTCTACCGGCTGGTTGCCGCCAGGCAGGTACGGACCCTGTTGGAAAGCCCGGATCCGCCGAAACCGGCCAACCGGATCGACGAAATCGTGTTCGCCAAGTTGAAGACGCTCGGTATCCAGCCCGCACTGTGCTCCGATGCGGTGTTCGTCCGCCGCGCTTACTTGGACCTGACGGGCAAGCTGCCCACGGCCGAAGAGGCCAAGGCCTTCATCCAGAGCACGGACCCGAACAAACGCATCGCTCTGATCGACCGGCTGCTGGACCAAGTCTCCCATGTCGATTACTGGGCCATGAAATGGGCGGATATCTTCCGCATCAAGGCGGAGTTTCCCGTGAAGCTGTGGCCCAACGCCGCGCAGGCCTACCACCGCTGGGTATGGGAATCGATCGCCGAGAACAAGCCTTACGACCAGTTCGTTCGGGAACTGCTCACTTCCAGTGGGAGCAATTTCCGTGTGGGGCCGGTGAACTTTTACCGGGCGATCCAGAACCGGACGCCGGAGGGCATCGCCGCGGCGGTGGCCTTGGCGCTGATGGGCACGCGCATCGACTTCTGGCCGGAAGATCGCCGGACCGCCATGGCCGTCTTCTTTTCCCAGGTCGGCTACAAGCCGACGAGTGAGTGGAAGGAGGAAATCGTCTTTTGGGATCCCCTCAAGTCCACCGCCGTGCCCGGCTGCACCGCGCCGGGACAGGATTCGGTGGCCAAGTCGGTGACGGTGACCAATCAGATTCCCCAGGCCTTGGCCGAACCGCTCAGTGAGAACGGGTCGCTGCCGGCTGTGTTTCCGGATGGCACCAAGACAACCATCCCGCCGAACCGGGATCCGAGGGAGGTGTTTGCCGATTGGCTGATCCGGCCGGAGAACCCCTGGTTTACCAAAGCCGCCGTGAACCGCACCTGGGCGTGGATCATGGGACGCGGCATCATCCACGAACCGGATGATATCCGCGACGACAACCCACCCAGCAACCCCGAACTCCTGGCCTATTTGGAGAAAGAATTCGTCTCCAATGGCTACGATCTGAAGCATCTGAAGCGGCTGATCTTCACGTCGACCACCTACCAGTTCTCTTCCATACCGAGGCTCGAGGGGCCGGAAGCGAGAGCCAACTTCGCCAGCTATCCGTTGCGGCGGGTGGAGGCCGAGGTGTTGGCCGACGCGCTGAACCAGATCACCGGGGGCAGGGACCTGTACACCAGCCCTGTTCCGGAGCCATTTACGTACATCCCCAAGGAGATGCCCGCGGTGGCGGTGGCCGACGGCAGTATCACCAGTTCCTTCCTGACGTTGTTTGGGCGCTCGGCTCGCGCCACCGGGATGGAAAACGAGCGGGTCAATGAGCTCGCCTCACCTCAATGGCTGTATATGCTGAATTCGGGCCAGATTCAGAACAAGCTTCAGACCGGCCCGAAGCTTGCTGCCTTGCTCTCCTCAGGCGGCAGCCCGAAGGAAATCGCCGAGAGGCTTTACCTGACGATCCTTTCGCGGTTTCCCACGGATGCCGAGCTCCAGGCGGCGGAGGAGTACGTCAAGTCCGGAGTGGTGAAAGGGCGCGATGCCTGGATCGATCTCGCTTGGGCGTTGATCAATGGCCCCGAGTTCCTTCTGCGGCATTGATCGTCTGCCAAACGGCGGGATAAGATACGTCAAGGTTCGTTACGACAACCAACGGGGAGTCGAAGGAGGACTGAAGCGATGGGTGCAAACCACAATTCAGACAGACAAGAGCCGGTATCCCGCCGGGAGGCCATCCGGCGCGGGGCCAGGAGTGCGGCGGGGATCATCGCGGCCGGCGGTTTGAGCTCCCGCGTGTTTGCGGCCGAGCCCAAGAAAGCGCCCGAGCAGATCGCCGCCGAACAGAAGGCTGCCCGAGACGCGGCGGCCCAAGCCAAGGCCAAGCAGAAGCCCAAGATCAAGTCGGTGATCCAGATCTTTTTGTGGGGCGGCATGTCCCACAACGATGCCTGGGACCCGAAGCCGGGCACAGGCTACGACTACTTGGGTCAGTTTGATCGGGTCATCCCTACCAACGTGGATGGCATCCAGCTCGGTGGACTGTTCCCCCAACTGGCCAAGCAGGCCGACAAATACTCCCTCATCCGCAGCATGACCCACGGCATCTTCGGCCACGAGACGGCGGCCTACCTGATGCAAACCGGCCATAAACCCGGCGGGCGGCTGGCCTACCCCAGCGTGGGCGCCATCTTCACCTTCTTCAAGAAGGACGAGTACAAAGGGCTGCTTCCGCCCTACGTGGTGATGCTGCGGGCGGCCGGGCGGTTCTCCGAAGAGGGCTTCCTGGGGTCCCGATACAAGCCCTTTGCCACCGGCGGTGATCCGAATGCGGCCCGCTTCGAGGTGCAGGGGATCGTCAACCGGGGCATCAGTGACGCCCGGCAAAAGGCCCGCCGCGAATTGCTCGACAAGATCAATATCGTGGGGTACGGTCTTGCAGACGTCCCGGAGATGGCCAGCGTCGAGACGGCCAAGCAGAAAGCCTATGGTTTGATCCTGGGCAAGGGACGGGAAGTCTTCAATCTGGACAACGAACCGACGGAACTCAGAGATCGCTACGGCCGGAACACCTTCGGGCAGGAATGCCTGGTGGCGCGCCGGTTGGTCGAGGCGGGTGTGCCCTATGTCACCATCAGCTTCCCGGGTGGCTGGGACACCCACGCCAACCACTTCGCGACGATGAAACGACAGTGCCCCTGGCTGGACCAGGGGCTGGCGACGCTGCTGGAGGACCTGCACCAGCGCCGCCTGCTGGAAACCACCCTGGTGTGGTGCACCGGCGAATTCGGCCGAACGCCCAAAGTGGCGTGGGAGCCGCCGTGGAACGGAGGGCGCCATCACTGGGGACACGTGTTCACCGTGCTGGTTGCCGGCGGCGGATTCAAGGGTGGCCGCGTCGTCGGCTCCTCGGATGAAAAAGGCGAACGTGTCAAGGATCGACCCGTGTATCCGGCCGACCTGCTGGGCAGCTTCTACCTCCTGGCCGGCATCGACGCCACGGCCAAATTGCCCCATCCGTTGGGGTTCGATGCCCGCGTGTTGGACACGGAAAGGGAAGGCATGAAGTCCGCCGGGCTCCTGGAAGAGCTCATGTGATAACCAGCAGTGATAAGCGCCGGTGAGGAATCCCTTGGGACAGGAGAAACGCCGCCTTTGCGAAAGGCCGGGTTTCCGGCCGGCGCCGAGTGTTCGAGAACGGGTCACCGCGTGATTGTGAGACGACACGGCAGACAGCGGAGGAGCGCATGAGAAGAGTCAAAATGTTTTCCGCCTTCGGACTGGCCATCCTTTTGGCCAGCACGCCGTTGGTCTGGGCGCAGAACCAGTACATCGGTTACGTCTATCCGGCCGGCGGCCAGCAGGGCACTACCTTCCCCATTCGGCTGGGGGGCCAGGGGCTTCTCTACGCTTCGGATCTGGTTGTCAGCGGGGAGGGTGTTTCCGTCCGTCTGGTCGACTACTACCGGGTGATGAACAACCAGGAGCTGGCGCTGCTCCGCCAGCAACTCAATGAGTTGCGGAGAAAGGAAACGACGATCAGTGACGCCATGGCCGCCAAGATGGCTTGGTACGAGTTACCCGCACGCATCGGCCCCCCGGAAACGGCGCCCCCGGCCGCAGTGGCCTCGAACAATGATTCTTCGCCGTCCGAGAAGGAATTGGCCAAGCAAAAGCTCATCGAACGGATCCAGAGGATATTTGCGGAAGACGAGCGCACGCCGGCCGTTCGTGCCCATATGGAGCTGGTCTTTGCCGAGGTCACCATCGCACCGGACGCCAAACCCGGGCGGCGAGAGATCCGTGTGATCACCAAACGGGGTATCTCCAACCCGCTGCCGTTTTACGTGGGCCAGGTCCCCGAAGTGGCCCGCAAGCCGATGAAGACCACCAAGAAACCCGTGCTCGGCAAGGAACATCTGGCCCAACGTAAAAGGCCGCCGGAGGAGGAGGAACTGACCATCACACTCCCTTGCACCATGAACGGCCAAGTCGCCGCGGGAGAGGTGAACCGCTATCGCTTCCAGGCGCGCAAAGGGCAGCGGCTGGTCATCTCCGTAAAGGCCCGAGCGTTGATCCCCTATGTGGCGGACGCCGTCCCCGGTTGGTTCCAGCCCGTCCTGAAGCTGTGCGACGCCGAGGGCCGGGAAGTGGCGTATGAGGACGATTTCCGCTTCGATCCCGACCCGGTCATCTTTTTCCAGGTCCCCCGGGACGGCGAGTACGTCCTTTACATCGCCGATGCGCTGTTTCGCGGCCGCGAAAGTTTTGTCTATCGGATCACGATCGGCGAGCTGCCCTTCCTTACCAGCATCTTTCCGCTCGGTGCCCCGGCGGGCCAGCCGGTGAAGGTCGAGATGAACGGCTGGAACCTGGAACAGGCCGCGCTGGCCCTGCCCCCCAAGGATGCCGGGCCGGGAATCTACCAGACGGCCGCCATCGCCAGGCAGTACGTTTCCAACTACGTGCCCTTCGCCCTGGACACGCTGCCCGAAGGCTTGGATCAGGAATCCAACGATGAGCTGTCCGAGGCCCAAAAGGTGACGCCCCCTGTGATCGTCAACGGGCGCGTGGATCGCCCGGGTGACTGGGATGTGTTCGAAGTGGAAGGGCGCGCCGGCGAGAGCCTCGTCGTGGAAGTGCACGCGCGCCGCTTGGGCTCGCCCTTGGATTCCTTCATCAAAGTCACTACGGCGGACCGCAAGGTGATCGCCCTGAACGACGACCATCACGATGCGGCGTCCGGTTGGAACACCAACCACGCCGATTCCTACCTGATGGTCAAGCTGCCGGCCGACGGGAAGTACTTCGTCCACCTCGGCGATACGACGGGTCACGGAGGCAAGGAATACGCCTACCGGCTGCGGATCAGCCCGCCGCGGCCCGATTTCGCCCTGCGCGTCATCCCTTCCCGGATTGTCGTCCGCAGCAAGGGTTCCGCCGCGCTGACCGTCTTCGCCATCCGCAAGGACGGTTTCGACGGGCCCATCAAGTTGAGCTTCAAGAACCTGCCCGAGGGCCTCCAATCGGGCGGAGCCACGCTGCCGGCGAAGAAGGATACGGTGCGGCTGGCGGTGAAAACCAGCCTGGCCGAAATGGAAAAGCCCGTCCCCGTGACCGTCGTGGGCACCGCCAAGATCGGCGACCGCGAGGTCGTCCATGAGGCCGTCCCGGCGGAGGACAGGATGCAGGCCTTCCTGTGGCGCCATCTCTTGCCCGCCGACGACCTGCCCCTGCTGGTCTACAATCCGTCCTACCAGCCACTGGCCGAACGCGTGCGTCCGCCGATCCGCGACGAGGATCGGCCAAAAGACGTGAAGCCCCGGTACACGCGGCAGCAGGTGGCCGGGCGTCTGAGACAGATCGAAGGCCTCTACCAGCAGTGGTTCCTTACCGACGCCTTCGCCAACCGCCTGATCGCACGAATCGAAGCCGAGACGATCAAAGAAGGGATCGCATCCAAGTGAACTGAAACCCAGCGTTGCAAACGGGCAGGGCAGGATGGACATTCCTGTCCGTCATCAGTGGGACAAGACGCGCAATAGCCTGGGTATCGTAGATGTCACAGAATGTGAGTTTTCCCCCACCAGCCGAAGTCGCTGGCTGAGCCCATGATTGACGGGCAAGAATGTCCATCCTGCGGTTGCCTTCTGCAACGTTGGGGGTGCGATCAGCCGATGTGAAGAAGCTAACGGGCTGGGTCAGACCACAGAGACGTGCCCAAACCCTCCAGCCGTACACGCATCGCCACCTTGTGACCCTGCCCAGCCGCTCCGTTGCGGACTGGTCGGCCGGCCTGCGGCAGTGAGCAAGGGCCTCCAGTGCGGCCGTCTGCGGCAATGCGGGACATCGAGGGAAAACGGGAGCCCTTTGGTCTGAGTGAGTGGGCCGGCCAGAGAGCGGAGAGACCGGCCCACAACGGAGTTTTTCCCTCGGCCCACGCCGAGAGCCGTGCCGGGGAGTGTTACTGCTTGCACATGTGCACCCCGTGCGCGCATCTTTCGGGTTGTGGGTGAGAGGCTGGAAGCCTGTCCCACGCCAGGAGTGACGTTGTCCGATTACCTGGCGAAACTTGACGGAGTTTGCCGACTGGGCAGACTGAGTAAACCGCACCGGTTTTGCCTCAGATGCCCGGCCGCTGTTGCCGATCAGTGATGGGAAAGGAGTGGATGATGCGCGTGGCTGTCAGTTGGGTCGTGGCCGGTCTGGTGGTTCTGTCGGTTTCCCAGCAGCTGTGGGCCCAGTGGACCGCCGGCAAGATGCAGTATCGGGGTCTTTTCGGCGAGCGTACACTGGGCGAGCCTTTGAAGCCCGGAACGCGTCCCTTTTCCGGCGGACTGTTGCGCGGGCCGCACGGTATGTTCGTGGGGCGGGATTCCCGGTCGCCTTCGGCCCTGTTCCGGCCCTACCGGC
>DQVB01000012.1 GCA_015661985.1 Planctomycetota bacterium
GACAGCAACGCGACCAAGGCACCCTGGCCGGGCTGGGTCCCAATTGGCCGGGCTGGGTCCCAAGCGTCGCGCGCGGCAAGCCCAAGGCCAACGATCCCTTGGTCGGGGAGAACGAGCGGCTGCGGCGGGAAAACCAGCGGCTGGCCGAAAAGCTTCGCCAGGCCGAAACGGCGATCAAGGTTCCCCCCAAGAAAAAGAGCTCTCCGAGCTTCTGGGGATTCCCCTGCCGCGGCCCGAGGGCCACGAGCGGACGTCATGAAGGCTGTCGAAGAACTGGCCCTCCAGGTGGGCACGGCCGCGGCTTGCCGCAGTCTGGGACTATCCCGGGCAACGCTCTACCGGCGTCGTAGCCCCAAGCCACGCGTGCTCGCCACCAGGCCACCCATGGCATTCCACCGACAGCCCGCCTGTCCAAACGCCCGCCCAGCCAGGCGACCACAAAGCGCCCTTCGCCCGCCGCGTGTCCGGCAACAACTAACACTTTTGGCTTAAGCGGTGTCACCTGATTGGTCGGCATCGTCGGGACGACGAGCTTCTTCCGGAGTCGCCCCCCGAATCGAGGCTGACGGTGGGTTGCAACAGGCCCTGCGCCGCCATAGGGTAGGCCGTGGCGGTGGCGGTCTCCGGCGCGGGCGTCCAGGGACACCGGCGCGGCTTGCGGCAGATTGGCCGGCCAGCGGGCCGACGGGCTCAGTGGGCCCTCTGCGCTGTACACAGGGGATAGAGAATCCGCGAGCTTGCCCGGGTACCTCGCATGGGACCATGGAGCGTTCGTACTCGGGCAAGCTCCCTTGGACCGGCCTGCTCCGGTCACCGAGATGCGAAAAGGGTACGGGGATCGTTAGCCGGAACGGCGCTTCGGGTGCTCTGCACCAATGAGCCTCATCGCCTTTTCGTTGGCGCGGGCGGAATGGGCAAAGAAGCCCAGAACGCTTCCAGGCGGTGGGGTCAATCGGCCTCGGTCTCTCGGCGAAGCCAGGCCTTGGCGTAGTCCCGGTGGAGGTCCGCAGTCCTGGGGGAGATGGCCAGCAGCTCGGCCGCCTCCTTGATGGTATGGCCAACGCGGAATCATGTGCGTAACTTGCTGTACCGGCAAGCTTCCTGTTGTACAGGGACAAAGGGGCGAAGTCCGACGGCCACCGGTCTGATACGGTTGCCAACGGCGGTTGCCAACGGCGTGGTCTTGTGGAACACTCTATGCGGGAGATGCCGGCCTGCAGAACTCTGATCGGAAAGGGGATTTCGATGCGATCTGTGTATGTGGCGGGGACGGTTTTGGCGATGGCGCTGATGGGATTGGCTTTCTGTGGTGAGGCCCCGCAAGCGGGAGGGACGGTCGAGGGGAGGGCGCCGGGGGACGTTGGGCGCTTCGGGGCCGTGGGGGATGGGCAGGCGGACGATACGGCGGCCCTCCAGCGAGCGGTCGATTGCGGGGTGGGTGATGTGCGGCTGGCCAAAGGGGTGTACCGCATCAGTCGTCCGATCGTCATCGATCTGGACCGTGTGGGGTACACATCGATCCATGGCGGCGGGGTGGCGCGCATCGTGATGGCTGGGCCGGGCCCGGCGCTACGGTTTGTGGGCACCCATTTCAGCTCGGCCGATCCCGAGCGGTTCGGGCCCGAAGTGTGGGACCGCCAGCGCATGCCGCTGGTCGATGGTGTGGCCATCGTGGGGGAACATCCCGAGGCGACAGGGATCGAAGCGATCGGTACGATGCAGCTGACCATCACCCGGACGCACGTCCGCCATGTACTCCATGGGATCCACCTGGTTAAGAACAACCGCAACGTGATCGTCTCCAATTGCCACATCTACGAAAACCGCGGTATCGGGATCTACTATGACGACGTGAACCTGCATCAGTCGAACATCACGGGTTGCCACATCAGTTACAATCGAGCCGGCGGGATCGTCTCGCGCGCGGGCAACGTCCGTAACATCCACATCACCGGCTGCGACCTGGAAAGCAACATGAGTCCGGACAACCCGCCTACGGCCAACGTGCTCATCGACTGCCGCGGGAGCCGGCACGGAACGGCCGAGGTGGCTATCACTGGTTGTACCATCCAGCACAACCACGCCTCGCCCGGCTCGGCCAACATCCGCATCATCGGCCTGAGCGGCCGTACCGAGGGACAAGACTGGAACGGTGAAGGCCTGGTCACCATCACCGGCAATGTGCTCAGCGACGTCCATGTGAACATCCACCTGAAAGGCTGCCGCGGTGTCGTGATCACGGGCAACACGGCGTGGCGAGCCTACGAGCACAACCTGCTGGTCGAAGACTGCTCGAACATCGTCGTTGGGCCCAACAACTTTGGCCGCCGGAACCCGGTGGAGAGCTACGGTGACACGAACCTGGCGAACAACGCCCTGCTTCTGCGCAACTGCCGCGATTGCACACTCACCGGGCTCCACATCACAGACGTGTGGCGGTCGCCCGCCGGGCTGGTGATCGAGAACAGCCGGCGGATCAACGTCACTGGCTGCACCGTCCTCGATTGTGATGGAGCCGGCATCCTGCTGAAGGAGGTGAGCGACAGCCGCGTGTCGGATTGCCTGCTGCGCGATGATCGGCCCACGGCTGGCTCGGTTCCTCTGAAGGTGATCGGCGGCAGCGGAAACCTGATTACCGACAATCTGCGCCAGTAGAGCCGATGGTGCCGGCGCACGGATCTTAGACCACCAAGGAGGCTGCCACGTATGGATCCACTGGGACCGCAAGAGCTACCGGAAAAGATCACGTACCGGGTGGAGATGACCGACCTTAGCCAGTTGCGGCCCAAGCTGGCTGCTCAGCCCGGGTTGCGGCTGGAGCGGGCGGAGATTCCCTGTGCCGAGCTGAACCGTTTCCTGCACGGGGCGGTAGGGCGACGGTGGCGGTGGGGCGGGCGATCCGACTGGGACGAAGAGCGGTGGCGGTCCCATGTGTCGCGCCAGAACCTGGAAACCTGGGTCCTCTACGTCCGCGGCACGCCGGCCGGCTATTTTGAACTGGAACGGTACCCGGACGGGGAGGCGCAGATCCTGTTGCTTGGACTCTTGCCCCAATTCATCGGCCAGGGCCTGGGAGGGCACCTGGTGACCGAGGCGGTACGGCGAGCCTTTGCCGGTGGGGCCACTCGAGTGTGGCTGACCACCTGCAGCCACGACCATCCGCACGCGTTGAAGAACTATCAGGCGCGGGGGTTTCGGATCGTCGATCGTCGCCGCGAACGGGCCAACTCGCCATACTCTTCGCGATGGGAGCTGTAAGGGCCGACCCAGCGGGAAAGCCTGCCTCA
Organism: Planctomycetota bacterium; assembly: GCA_015661985.1. GTDB lineage: Bacteria > Planctomycetota > Planctomycetia > Pirellulales > Thermoguttaceae > SZUA-1497. The sequence goes on from DQVB01000012.1 coordinate 3,288, forward strand.
CGCAGCGAAGGGCAGAACGGGTAAGGGGAATGAGTCGCAGCGAGCGTGTGATCGAAGCAAGCTGGTACGAATACCCCCAGTATTACGACCTGGCCTTCCGGTCCGAGACACGCCGCGAAGTGGACTTTATCGAAGCTGCATGCCGCAAGTACTGTCCATTTCCCGTACGGCGTTTGCTGGAGCCCGCATGCGGCAGCGGGCGGCTGGTCTCAGCCCTGGCTGCTCGGGGCTATCAACTCACCGGTCTGGACGTGTGCCGCCCGGCGTTGGACTACGCCCGCCGGCGGCTGGCCCGCCGCGGCTTGAAGGCCACACTGCTGGAGGCCGACATGGCCCGTTTCCGCTTGCCCGCCCGGGTGGATGCGGCCTACTGCACGTTCAACAGTTTCCGGCATCTGCTCACCGAAAAGGAGGCCCAAAGCCACCTGCGCTGTGTGGCCCGTGCCCTGCGCGCTGGGGCCATCTACATCCTCGGCTTCCACCTCATGCCCCCAGACGCTGCGGAGACGTGCATTGAGCGATGGACGGCCAGACACGGACGGTTGGCGGTGACCGTGACGCTGCGAGTTCTGCACACGGATTGGCGCCGCCGCATCGAGCGGCTGCGCGTCAGCCTGCTGGCACAGACACCGCGGCATCAGC
>DQVB01000113.1 GCA_015661985.1 Planctomycetota bacterium
CGCAGCCCGAGGTGGAAACTCCGCCCTGAGGATTCGTTACCTGGACCAGCTGAGGGGGTCCTTGGCCCCGGGCCGGCGCAGAGCGCGGGGACGGGAAGCAAAGCTTCGCTCAAAGTGGGCTGTCGAGGGGACCTTGGGAACGACGGAGAGACTCGATAGGTGGTGCCAGGCACTACAATAAGCCTGTCTTATGTTAAGCCAATCAGATTTCAATCCAGCGGCCCCGGCCTGCGTCCTGGCCCACAACGGCGCCGAGCCGGGCGGAATGGATCGTAACACACTGCGTATCAATAGTTTACGCCGTCCACCGGCGGCTTTGGCCGTTGTTGTCCAGGCGTGGAGCCGAGCGGGGCTGGGATGGTCACGCGTGTTGACAGATGCCGATAAGAATGGTATCATACCAAAAGAGCTTCTTATGAACAGCCGGCGGAGCTTTCGCAGACTTAATCTCACCGGGTGGCCTCATGCAGATCAAGGCCTTGAAGATCTTTTGCGACGTGGTCTGCCGGCGCAGTTTTTCGCGGGCGGCCGAGGACAACGGGGTCACCCAGTCGGCGGCCAGCCAGGCGGTCCAGCATTTGGAGGAGCGGCTGGGTGTGAAGTTGATCGACCGCTCGCGCCGTCCTTTGGTGCTCACCCCGGCCGGGCGGCTGTACTACGAGGGGTGCCGGAAGATCGTCCAGGAGTATCTGGCCCTTGAGGACCGCACCCGCAACGGCGTAAACGAAGTGGCGGGCGTGGTGCGCGTGGCGGCCATCTATTCGGTGGGCTTCAGCCACATGAAGCGACTGGTGGAGCGGTTCGGCGTGGAGAGCCCGCGGGCGCAGGTGCGGATCCAGTACGAGCATCCGCGGCGCGTGCACGAGTTGGTGGAAAGCGACCAAGTCGATCTGGGGCTGGTCAGCTATCCGCGATCGACGCGTACGATCCAGGCTCGGCGGTGGCGCGAGGAGCCGATGGTGGTGGTTTGTGGCCCCTTTGACCCCCTGGCCGCTCGTGGCGCCATTCAGCTGGAGCGGCTGGACGGCCTGGCCATGGTCGGCTTTGACCACGATTTGCCCATCCGGCGGGCGATCGATCGGGTTTTCGGATCGCGAGGCCTGCACGTGGAGTATGCGGCAGAGTTCGACAACATCGAGACGGTCAAGCGGGCCATCGAGGCGGGCACGGGTCCGGGATTGTTGCCTGAACCGACGGTGCGGCGCGAGGTGGCCGCGGGCACGTTGGTGGCCCTGCCGTTGGCCGACGAGAAGCTGGTTCGGCCGTTGGGGATCATCTGCCGGCGGGGCAAGGTGTTGGGCAAAACGGCCCAGCGTTTCATGGAGTTGCTGGATGCGGCCGCCCGACCGGAGCCTTCAGATCACTCGGGCCGCGAGCTATCCACTGTGGGTTGAGCTTTGGGCGAGTTGACCGGGATTTTTTTCGGAGACGAGTTGGTGCGCAACGCAGGTACTGGGATGAACGTCAACCGCGATTCCTGTCGGCCGTCCAAACTGGGCTTGTACGATCCGCAGCTGGAGCGCGACAGCTGCGGCATCGGGTTTGTGGCCCAGATGGAGGGACGGCAGAGTCATCGGATCATCCAGGACGCTTTGACCGTTCTGGAGCAGATGGAACACCGGGGTGCGTGCGGGTCGGAGGCCAACACGGGCGACGGGGCGGGTATTCTGACGGCCCTTCCGTACGGGTTTTTGGCGCGCGTGGCGGCTGATCAGTTGGGCGTGGAGCTGCCGCAGCCGGGCCGGTTTGCGGCCGGGTTGGTTTTCTTGCCCCGCAAGGCGACCCCGTACGAAGCGGCCAGGCGGATGACCGAGGAGGTGATCGAGGGCCACGGCCAGCGGGTGTTGGGGTGGCGGCCGGTGCCCGTGCAGCCGGACGAAGCGGATCTGGGTGCCACGGCGCGCGACGCCCAGCCGGTGATCGAGCAGCTTTTCGTGGCGGCTGGGCCGGGGTGGGACGGCGATCGCTTTGAGCGGCAATTGTACTTGATCCGCAAGCAGGCCAGCCGCGCGGTGCGCGAAGCGGGCGTGGTGGGTCAAGGCGAGCTGTTTTACATTTCGAGCCTTTCCAGCCGACTGATCGTCTACAAGGGGATGCTCACTCCCGCCCAACTGCGGCCCTTCTACCCGGACCTGTCGGACCCGGAGTACATCAGCCACTTGGCCATGGTCCATTCGCGCTTCAGCACGAACACCTTCCCCAGTTGGGACCGGGCCCAACCGATGCGGTGGATGTGCCACAACGGCGAGATCAACACGCTGCGGGGCAACGTGAATTGGATGCACGCCCGCGAAGGCGTGATGCGCAGCGAAGTGTTTGGCGAGCATCTACGCGAGGTGTTTCCGGTTATCGAGCCGGACGGGTCGGATTCGGCCAGCTTCGACAACGCCTTGGAGCTGTTGATGATGAACGGCCGGAGCCTGGCCGAAGCGGTCATGATGATGATCCCCGAGGCGTGGCAGAACCACGAAACGATGCCCGATTGGAAACGGGCCTTCTACGAATACCACAGCTGCTTGATGGAGCCGTGGGACGGCCCGGCGTCGATCGCTTTTACTGACGGCCAGTGCATCGGCGCGGTGTTGGACCGCAACGGCCTGCGCCCCAGCCGCTATTACGTCACCCACGACGACCGGGTGATCTTGGCCAGCGAGGTGGGGGTGCTGCCGGTGGAGCCGGCCCTGGTCCGCGCCAAAGGGCGGCTGGAGCCGGGGCGAATGCTGTTGATCGACTTCCAGCAAGGACGGGTGGTGCCCGACGA
>DQVB01000291.1 GCA_015661985.1 Planctomycetota bacterium
CGCATCACGCATCACGCATCACGCATCACGCATCACCCATCACCCATCACCCATCACCCATCACGCATCCCGCCCGGCCTTCACCCTGATCGAGATGCTCATCGTGGTGACCATCATCGGCATCCTGGCCGGACTGCTCTTGGTGGGCATCCAAGCGGCGCGCAGCGCAGCTCGCCGGGCCGCTATCCGCATGGACATCCAGCAACTGCAGGATGCTTTGGAACGCTACAAGGCGGACGTGGGCGAATACCCGCCCGACCTGTCGCTGCTGAACCATCCCAATGCCACGGTCCAACTCGCTGCGGTACAGGTTGTCAACCGCCACTTGCGCAAGCGTTGGCCGCGGTTTCAAGGCGGATGGGCCAGGGTTGCGACGCTATTGTCCGTGCCGCCACCCCAGGGTTACGGCCTGGATACTACGCAGCTAGATCAAGCCTCTTCGCTGGCCTTCTGGCTCTGCGGCCTTCCGTCCAGGCCGGGGGACAACAAACCAGCTGGTTTCCACCAGGACGCCCTCAATCCTTTCCGCCCCGGTGGCCCTCGGTCGCAGCCGTATTTCGAGGTGAACCTGGCCCGATTCAAGCTGGCCGACGGCAGCCGGCTGCGCTGCTATTACTATCCGCCCAACGTGAAGGAGGCTCCGTACGTTTACTTCCGCGCCCAGAAGGCGCCGAACGGAGATGATTCGTACGCCTTTTTCGAACGCGATCCGGGCGCCCCCAGCCAAATGGTTGTGGCGGTGCGTTCCTGGAAATCGGTGGACCCCGACGTCGGTATCGCTGTCCCGTACAGGGACCCGACGACGGGATGGAGCGCCGACGGCAAGTACCAGATCCTGTCGGCTGGGCTCGACGGCGTTTTCGGCGTGCGTCCGGACCCCCCCGCCCCGGCCGCCCAGCCTGTCAGCCCGCCGCCGCCGGAACCGAGTTACCCCTATCCGATTGTCACGTCGGGCATGAACTTCGTGGACGGGGATTACGATAACCTGACCAGCTTTGCCCGGAACACCTTGGAAAGCGGCCTGGACTGATGGATACCCTGTCACACAACTCTTGTATTCAGGAACCTTCGCCGAGCCGCAATATGCGCAGGCGCATCCCGCATCGCGCGCCCCGCATCGCGCATGGCGGTTTCACGCTGGCCGAGCTTCTGGTGACTATCACCATCATCGGGATCCTGGCCAGCCTGATGCTGGCGGCTGTGCAGGCCACTCGCAGTTCGGCGCGGGTGGCCAAGACCAAGGCCACCATCGCCAAGCTGCACAGCATCATCATGCCGATGTATGAATCGTACCGCACGCGCCGCGTGCCGATCCGCACCGCGGGGATGAATCCCAAGGATGCGGCCAGACTGCGCCTGGTTGTGCTCCGGGACCTGATGCGCATGGAGATGCCGGACCGGTGGAGCGACGTGCTGAATCCACCCTTGGTGGCAGGTGTTCGGCGTCCTTCATTACAGCTAGCGTACGCCAGGTCCTACACCTCGAACACATCGACGACGTACGGCTCGGCTGAGTGCCTTTACCTCATCGTGACCATCGGTAACCCCGAGGCACGGGAGCGATTCTCGGAAAGCGAGATTGGCGATGCGGATGGGGACGGAAACCCCGAATTCATCGATGGGTGGGGAAACCCCATTTACTTCCTCCGGTGGGCGCCGGCTTTCAACGATTCAGATTTGCAGCCCAATATTGTGCCGCCGGGTCAGCTGGGCCAGGTGTCCTGGAACGACCCCTCGCTGGACCCGCTCAAGGCGAATGCCGCAGAAAGCGACCACGACCCGTTTGATCCTTATAAGATCGACAGGGGCGCATGGCGATTGGTGCCCCTTATTGTTTCGGCGGGCCCAGACGGCATCTACGATATCAGTTTCAGCGTTTTGGTCGATGGCAGCTCGGGCAATCAAATCCCATACGAGTATCGGGGGGATGTATATGCCCACGGGATTGGCCTCCCGGCGGACTTGGATAACACGTCGGTTACCGCGACGGAACCGAAGAACGGCCAGCTGGACCACTACGACAACATCCACAACCACCGGATCCAGGCGCAGCGATGATGGCACACCACGACAGTCGCAGCTTCGGCAGTTGCCAACCTCGGGCGGCACGCGGGCGGGGCCCGTTTCCCTCCCCCTTGATGGGTGAGGGTCAGGGTGGGGCTGACTGCAGAGACTGTTCGCTGTGCCCCGGCACACGGAACGGTGCCGTGTCACCACGTACGCGCCCTTGCACTTTCGGGCCCGACTCCGGACCGGCCGGTGCGCGGACGCACGATGGGAGCACCCCGAATCGGACAAGGCGACTGCGAGCTGCTCGGGGTATGACGCTGGTCGAGCTGTTGGTGGTGATCACGATTCTGCTTCTGTTCACCGCCGTAGCCATCCCCACCATGCGGCCGGCCATGGAGGGCCGGCAGATCCGGGAGGCGGCCCGGGCGGTGCACGTGTATCTGGGCAGGGCACGGAACCGGGCGATGCGCACGGGCCGACCCGTGGGGGTATTGTTCGAGCGGTTCGAGACACAACCGCAGATCTGCCAAGTGCTGCGCCAGGTGGAGGTGCCGCCGCCCTATTCGGGCGACATCGTGGACACCTTGGTCTCGATCCAGGTCACTGGTCCAGGGCCGACGTTCCGGGCCACTTTGGTCAGCGGGTTGGCGACGACCGTGGGAATCGTGCGCGTGGGGGATCTGATGCGCCTCAATTTCCAGGGCCCGTATTACCGGATCCTGGGTCCGGACCAGGATCAGGACGGTTACGTGGACGCTTTTCCGATGGTACTCCAGCTGGAAACGCGGGCTGTCCAGGTCCCGTGGACAACTCAGCCCTCGCGGGCCATGGCGTTCCAGATCATACGGCAGCCGGCCTTCGCTTCAGGGGGAATGCCTTCGGCCGTCGCGCCTCTGCGACTTTCCAGGGACGCGGTGATCGACCTGGCCTGGTCGGGTCCGGACAGCTTTCTGCCGTTGGGGCTCGAGCCGGCCGGCCAGAACGACTTTCGTTCCCCCGTGTTGATCTTCACCCCAGATGGCACGGCGCAGGCGATTTACGCCTGGCGGCCTCCGAACCTTTTGCCCGGGTATGCCCCATACCCGTTGGTGGAACCCGTGCATTTTCTGATCGGCCGCCGAGACCGTACGCCCCCTTCGCCGCGCACGTTCCAGAGCGGCCTGGAGCCGTTTCCATCGCCTGACGCCGAGGACGGGTTGTACAACTTCCAGGACCCGGGGAACCTGTGGGTAACGGTTTTCCCGCAAACGGGGCTGATCAACGTGGCCGAGGTGAACGCCGGAGCGCAACTGGATCCGCAACAATTGATCGCCCAACTGGAGCATGCGCGACGACTTGCCCGCCAATCCCAGGTGGCTAAAGGAGAACGCTGAGGTGACGTCGATGACAAGGTACCGGCCGGTTACCGGGAGGCGCGATCTGCGAGTTGCCATTTGCATTTTGCAATCTCCCGCGCGCCGTCGTGGCATCACGCTGCTGGAGGTGCTGGTGTCCATTTTCATCATCACCTTCGGGCTTTTGGGCGTTTTGGCCGTCATCCCCATAGGACGTTTTGACCTGGCCGAGATGCACAAGGCGGACCGGGCGGCCGCCTGTGGGCGCGCGGGTTTGCGCGAGGCCCAACTGCGAGGGTTCTTGAACCCCAGACTGTGGCTGTACCGCAACCGCATACAGGCCGTTGTTCTGGGCAATCCAGCCGGCGACGCAGCGGCGTTGGAGTTCGGCGAAGGCTACGCCCTGGACCCCCTTTTCATCGCCAATAATCAGGGCCCGAACGATGGGCCGACGGCGAGTTTTCCGTACGGGGTCAGCCCGCCGTTTGTCGCCATGAAACGCGTCACGCTGGATCCGGACTTCGACATGAACCGGCTTACGCCCATTGATGCGGTGGCCAGCGCAGCGGCCAACCAGGTGAACGCCGCGCTGCATCGAGCCGTTTTCGATCGCATCTTCACTTGGCCTGACATCCTGAACGTCCCCGTGCCCGAGGTGGCCGACGAGCGGCCGCGGCAGTTCATTACGGCGCTGGACACCTCGAGTACTCCGTCCGGTCTGCTCCCCTGCGCATGGCCGCCCTCGCCGGTGGACGGCGTTCCACCGCGGAACGTGCTGGCCCCGTTGATGCGACAATCGCTGGCCGACTTCACGTGGATGATCACCGTGGCGCCGCGGGTGGAGCGGTCGGACTTCTTCTACGACGCCGATGGTGACGGGCAGCCTGACGATTACGACGGTGACGGTATCGTACCGGACTTCTTCGGCTTCTTGCGCAAGAAAGGACTCTACGATGTTTCTGTCGTAGTGTTTCACAAGCGGGATGTCAGCGACGGTGCATTCCCTCCGGCGCCGGGTGAACCGGCTGCGGAGCGCGTAGCGATGATCGAACAGGACGCGTTCCTTGGAGCGGGGCTGAGTGGCGGGGACGTAGCCCTGAGTACAGTGGCCCCATCCGGTTCCCCACGCGACCTGGAGCTACGGAAAGGCCAGTGGTTGTTGCTTTGTGGCGTTCAGCGGGTCGTCGATCCGAGCAACGGTAACCTGGTGCCCACGATGATCCGCAAGGTGTTCAAATGGTATCGAGTCGTGGCCGTGGGGGACTTCGATCCCAGCGCCAACCGGCCCACGCGGTACGTGACGCTCGCCGGACCGGACTGGGATCCGAACTGGTCGTTTTTGGATACAGACGGTGATGGGGTGCGCGAGACCCAGGCGGCCCTGTTCAGCGATACGGCGGGCGTGTACACGGTTACCACCGAACTGCACTGGAATTCGATTTGGGAATACTAGGCGTAATGTCCTGCGATGGGACCAGACTGGTAGGATGGGAGAAAGTCGCCGTCGGCGACGGTGGGCCCGTGCAGACCGGCTTGAGCGGCAGCCCCGGTTGTCTCCTGAGGCTGGGGCGGCTGCGGCGGCCGCAGGCCCACCAAGCAGCCGGTTTGCTTGTCCCACCCCACGAGGCTTGCACAGAACGAGAGGGCGAATCGTAGCTTGGATCTCTTCCGGGCCGGGCTTTGCTGCGGTCAACGAGGGAAAGGCCATCGGTTCGGAGAGCCAGGCCGCCAGAGTCTCTGCCAGTCTTCAATACTTCCTCCGCAGGGGCCAGCTGGGCAAGGGGCGACCAGGGCAGGCAAGTTCACAGTGAAGGGAAACCACCATGGTTAAACGACGGCAGGTACGACCCCGGCGTGGAGTGCTTCTGCTGGTGATCCTGGGCGTACTGACGATCTTCGGCATGTTGGCCATTACCCTGCTGGTGATCACAGGCCAAGCTCGCCGCAGTGCGCGCAACCTCCAACGGCTGGAACAGACGTACGCGCCGCCCCAGGAGCTGCTGCATCAGGCGTTCCTGCAGGTGGTTCGGGGGACGAACGACTCGGCCTCTGTCCTCGGCCACCACAGTCTGCTGGAGGACGAGTATGGTGACGGGTATTACGAAGGAGTCGTGCCCGTCTTGGTCGCCTCCCAGTACCCGGACATGAATGCCGCCGAGTACCTGGCGGTAAAACCTTCGCTCGTTGCCGGTGGTCAGCTCTTCGAGATCACGCTGCCGCAGTCCGCGAACAATCGGGCCCATGAATTCATCGGGCGAGTGCTCACGGTTACCAGCGGCACGTGCGCAGGGGTGAGCACGCGGATCGTGGGTATCCGGCGCCTGCCTATCACGTGGGCGGATTTGAATTCGTCGCTCCCCCCAGACCCCATCCTGAAGCTCCGAGCTGTCGCCGAGGGCATCTTGCCCAAGGGTCTAGATTTGAGGGCCGGCAGGGCCAACGTGGACGACGACGGCAATGGCACGCCGGACGACCCTGTGGAGCTGGCCACACCCGCAGCTATCCCGCCGGGCAGCCCGGCTGCAGCCCGCGGTGTGACCGATGACCTGCGCCCGGGCGACCGGTTTCTGATCAACGGAAAGCAGTTTGCCGGCCGCGGATTCGGCTATCAACCCGAGACGGGCCTGCTGGATTTGACCCTCGATCCCCCGGGAAGTGCCTTTCCCAGGCCGTTGGCACTTCTGCCCAGGCCGTTTTTGCACGAGTGGGAATACAACACGTGGCTCAACGCCGTTTGGAGGCCGGGGCCCGATGGCACGCTGGGCACGCCCGACGATCGCACGGATCCGCCCACCGTGGGCGCCAACGAAGACTACGACGCGGTGGATTACCAGAACATGCTCGTGGCTGCCATCGTCCCGGACGGCGCCGGGGGCTTCCACGTCATCCCGTCGCTTCACCGCCCAGCTTTGCTGAACTACTGGATCTTCCGGATGTACGCATGGCTGACGGGAGCGGGGGGGATGCAGCCCGAAGCTGCTTGGCGGGCCATACTGAAACCACAACAGTACGCGCCTGATCCGGCTACCTACAAGGCCATTGTGGACCTGAAGCGGAGGATTTTCCTCCGTCCGCTGCTGGAAGACCATCCGTATTTCGATGGTGGCAATCCCGGATGGAGCCTATTCCGGGCGATGGACTTGTCGTCATTGGGCCTTTCGGAACTGCGCGATACCATATGGGGTGGGGTGCCGAATGCTAACATTCCATCCGAGGTGAGCGGCCTGTCTCTTTACGGCCCGTGGGACGTGGACAACGATGGCGACGGTGTGCTGGACAGCATTTGGGTCGATCTTGGACTTCCGGTGCAGGCGGCCGAGGACGGCACGAAGTACAAGCCGCTGGTGGCCATTCTCTGTATTGACCTCGACGGCCGGTTGAACCTGAATGCCCACGGCAACCTGGCCCAGCTCGATCCCAACTACAATGCGCCTCCCCAGGGTCCGTACGCGGGGACGACGGCTGGGGCCCCCGCGCCGCTCCCACGGGGGGACGGATATGGCCCGGCGGAGGTTCGGCTTGCGGCCTTGGGCATTCCGCTGGCTCAGGTTCGGGCCTTGCTGCAAGGCGCCGGCGGGATGGAAGGCCGGTACGGCGAGCGCGCCGCCCCGAGTCCCCCGGGACCGCTGCCCGGCTTGACGGGCGTGGACGACCGGCTGAGTCGCATCAAACAGTTTGAGTATTCGGACGACTATACGCGGCTGTTCGTAGGCAATCCGGCGAACCCAGACAACTGGCTGCTCACCTCCTTTGTCAGTCCGCCCGATTTGTGGGGACGCGGCACCGTGGGACTGGACTACCGTGGCCAGCCCCTTTTCTGGCGTCCTGGGCCCGCGTGGTGGCTCAGGGAACGCACCGATGACCCGTACGAGATCAACCTGAGCCGTAACGTACCGCGTCCTGGAGTGCTCTTCGGCACCCCGGTTGACAACCCCTACACGGCAGCTGAACTCGAGCGCATCCTGCGGCCCTTCGACGTGGACAGCTTGCAACTTCCTTCGCGCTTGGTGCGTTTGGCCCCGAACCTGGAGGGGCTGCGACACCTGGTTACTACGGACAGCTGGGATGTGCCCGGGCTGTTCGTTTCGCTGCCACCGGAGATGCGGAACCAGCTTGAACAGCGGATCAACGATGATGCCTTCAACGTGGTCCCCACGCTCTCCATTCCGGACCCGGACAAACAGCGCCTGGTCGATTGGCTCATTGCGTTCCGCAACATGGCCCGCAACATGACCCACATCCGCCAACTCTACGCGGTCAAAGTTTACCTCACGCTGCGGGCGGAGGGTACGCCGGGTTTGGCGAGTATCCCAGGAGCGATCAACAGCATTCTCACCGATTCCGATCGCAACACGGCGCGCGTCTTGCCGTGGGAGACGCTCATGGGACTCGGCATGGACATCAACCGCCCGTTGGGCAATGGGCGCGACAGCAACTGGATCGACTCGGACGGCGACGGCACGCCCGACGCGGGCCGGGACGGAGTGGTGGACGAGATGCGCGAGGCGCTGGGGGAAAGCGGTTGGGCCGATGCGTTCGGTTCGCCGGTGCCCTTCCAGTTGCACAATGGCGTCGACGTGAATGGAGACGGCGCAGTCAACGCCATCGACCAGCTGTTGGCCCGGCACCTTTACGCCCGTCATTTGTTCGTGTTGGCCATGCTTCTGGTCGACTCGGGCTACATCCAGCCCACTTCTCCGGGCACGGACGACGCAAACCTGAGCGACGCGCAGAGGCGCGAGCTGACGGTGCGGCGGATCGCCCAGTGGGCGGTCAACGTGGTCGATTTCCGAGACGCCGACGCGGCCATGACGCCCTTTGAGTACGACGTGAATCCCTTCAACGGATGGAGTGTCGACGGGATCGTCTATCAGAATCTGAACAATCCGAACGACCCCCTCAATGACTACGACGCCAACGGGAACCTGAGGAATCCGGAACGGAGGGTTGTGTGGGGCTGCGAGGCGCCCGAGCTGCTGATCACCGAAACATTTGCCTTCCACGACCGCCGTGTGGTGGACAGCAAGCACGATACGAGCCAGAAGTCCCTGGACGACGACAACGACGGGGTTCCTCGCGAGGAGGGTGAAGACGACGACGACCCGGACCAGGCCCGCATTCCGCAGGGCGCAGCATTCTTCGAGCTCTACTGCCCGCGGAACGAAGCGGCGCCGAACGTCCAGGCGGCCATGGTCTTGCCGCCCGATTTGTACAACTACGACGCCAACAGTGGACGCTGGTACCTGGACCTCAGCCGGCTGGCTCCACCTGACAACAGCGGACTCCGTTATCCCGTGTGGCGGATGGTGATCAGCGAAAGCCGGATTGCCGACGCGAACAACGACGTGCTCCAGCGGCTGGGGCGGCGTCCGGATAGCGTTTCGCTGGAGCCCCGACAGTTCCACGGTTCGACGCTGCCCACCGAGAACTTCAACTTGCTGGACCGGGCCAGCGGCCTGAATGAGCCGCTCGTGGAAATCGACCGGATCGTATGGTTTACCGATCAGCCACCGGTGCCCAACCGGCATCGGGACTGGAACCGCATCTATTGGCGCAAAGCCGGTTCGCCTGGTCTCTATCCCGGCGAATATGCCATGGTGGGGCCCCGTCCGGAGACGTCGATCAGCGCCCTGCTGAAAAACCCCAACGCCAACCCACCGGTGCCCATCGGCAAACCGTCGGGCCACGCCATCCGATTGCTGCCTGTGACGGTGGCCGACGGCGGCAACAGCTATCCGACCCAAGACCAGATCAAGATGCCGCGGCCGATCATCGCCGCCGCCGATGTGCCTCAGACGTGGGCCACCGACAATCAGATCGCCGACGTGGCCCAACTGGGTCCCGGTGTCTACGGCATCGGGATCAGCATCTCCGAGCCGATCCCGGCGCTGGGCGGGTATTACCCCGAGCCAACCGAAAGGAACCCCTCGACCAACGTCACCGACGCCTACGGTGACCTGATGGAACAGGACCTCACCAAACTGTTCCGCGACGAGCCGCTGGACAGCCGCCCCGGTATGCCACTGGCCGACGAAGGCATCCTGGGCACGGCCACTCAAGTGAACTACAAGACCGTGTTCCTCCAGCGACTGGCTGATCCCACCCGGCCCTACGACCCCATCGCGAATCCCTATCGCACCGTCGACTGGAGCCCCATCGACCTGACCGTCTTCAACGGTGACGACCGCATCCCCGAGGGCTGGGATCTGGCGGACCCCACCCCGGACAACCCGCCCGTGCGATTCGCCACGCGCCAGCGGGGAGGCAACTCGCCCCTGCCGGAACGGATCATCTGGTGGCCCATCAGCGAAGAGCCACCGGACACCTCGCCCGCGGCTTTGCCCACCGTGTGCTTTCGCCACACGCTGACCTATAACCATCCCAATGGCGTCTATCGCCACACCCTGGGATTCCTGAACCGGGCGTTCCACGATCCCGTTTGGGGAGGCGACCAACCTTGGCTTACGATGAACAACAGCAACCCGGCCTACGATCAGCCGGTCATCGCTTTCCCCAGCTACAAGGGCGATCCTACTTCGCGCGATCCGGCGACGGGGCAAACCAAACCTCCCTTCCCCTGGGTCAGCTGGCACAACCGGCCTTATGTGAGCCCGCTCGAGGTGCTACAGGTACCCACCAGTTATCCGGCCCGTTTGCTCTGGGAATTCTCCACTCGCTTCAACGTCAACCCTTACGCCGACTTGGGGAACAACGTGGCCGCCTTCGGTGTCTTCGCCCCGTCCGCACCTTTGCGGGCACCTTTCCGGCATCTGGCCAATTTCTTCCAAGACTCCGAGGATTATTCCGCCAATCCCGGAGCGGCGTCCCCTGCGGCACGGCTTTACCGGATCCTGGAGTACTTGCGAGTGCCTTCGCGCTTTTCGGGGACCGAAACGGTTGGCAATCCCGCAGCCTTTGTCGGTATGGACCTGTTTCGTCCGCCCTTCAACCTGCTACCCACCTACCGTGAACCCGGGCGAATCAACGTGAACACGCTGTTCAGCGACGTGGTGTGGAACGCGGTGCTGAACGGCCACAGCGGACCGGCATTTGCGGCGATGGTGAACAGCCGCCGCGGCTATCCACCAGCGCCGCCCAACAAGTACGCGGGCAATCCTTTCCTGGCCCTCAACCCGGTTTACCCCACACGCTTCGCGAACCCGTTCCGCAATTCCGCGTCCGCCGATCTGGTGCCACTCCCACAATTGGACAAACGCCGGAAGGTCAACGCATCGCTACTGCGCGCCGGCGGCTTGAACCCGGACGATCCGAATGACCCCGCCGCGCGCACTCCACTTCTGGCCGCCAACGACATGGTGAACCAGTACAAACGGACCGACCGCAACGCTTACTTCCGTTACCAGAACTTCGCCCACCTGAGCAACCTGGTCACCACCCGCTCGAACGTCTACGCCGTATGGCTCACGGTGGGCTATTTCCAGGTGGAAAAGCTGCCGCCGGGCAGCTATGACCCGAACGTCTATCCAGACGGATACCGGTTGGGCCCCGAACTGGGCTCGGAGACCGGCCAGATCACCCGGCACCGGGCCTTCTACATCTTCGACCGGTCCGTCCCCGTGGGCTTCAAACGGGGCGAAGACCTGAACGTGGAAAAGGCTATTCTGGTGAAGAGGTTCGTTGAGTGATGGGTGAGGGTCGAGGGTTCACCGGAGGCGAGAACGCTGCTCGGCCGGCTGGCTTGAGCCCTTGCAGAGAAACGAGCGATGGTGAGGCGGAACGTGTCCAACGTGGAGCAGATAAAACATGCGATCGAAGGCTTAACGGAAGAAGAATTCGCGCAAACTGGAA
>DQVB01000398.1 GCA_015661985.1 Planctomycetota bacterium
CGCCCACGACCTCGCCCGCCTGGACCGGCGTCTCCACCACCACGGCCTCGGCCACCGGCCGCACGATCAAGGTTCTCTTGTCCACCCAATCCGGCCACAGGGGGATATCGATCCGCACCTCCAACTCCCAACGCAGTTCATTGTCGGGAGCTGAAAAGCTGTAGGCGGCCGTCTCGGGGATGGGCACCGCCACTTCCGCTTCCACCGGTTCCTTGGCCGCCAGCTGACACTCGTCGACCAAAGCCATGGTCTTCTGGTAGAGACGGTGCACGTGTGTGGTGCGGTTGGTGCCGCTGCCTGAGACGCATCGTTCGACCGCCGTGAGCTTGGCCGTGATGCCATTCAACCGGCACCTCTTGCGCGGCGTGAACCGGAGCCGCAGAGGCACCGCACCACCGGGCGACACGGTCGGAGCTTTGCACTGCAACTCGACTCTGCCCAGCTTTTTCTCGGCCAGTTTCTTCCGCAGGCCGAGGAAGATGGCAATCAGTGCCACGGGCACCAGGAGCAAGCCGCAGGGAAAGAACAACAGGCCGACGATGAGGATCAGGACGCCCAGAGGGACGCCCAGCGTACCCGCCAGGGCCGTCAAGTTGCGAGGTTTGTCGCTTTGGGGCAGATTCCCGTACGGCCGCGAGCCGGGCAGAAGCAGGTAGTCCTCTTTGCACTTGGGGTCCAGTGCCCATGGGATTTGGGCACGCACGTGCACATAGTGGTCGATGTTCAGGTAGTGGCCGTGGTAGGTGGGCGGCCCGTCCGGCGCCGTGAACTGGAACGGATACTCGTGCCGTGTGCCGGCCGCCCAGTCCCCTCGGAACAACACCATGGAGGGCTTGGATCCCGTAGCCGTGTTGCCACGGCCATGGGTCTGCCAATAGGTTTCCAGCACCAGGCCGTCGCAGTGCACGTCCTTGTTCACCTCGACCGATACGGTGCCCCTCACCAGATCGCCCGGCCGGTACGTGCGGTCCCGGCGGTCGAAGAAGATCTCCAGATCGCATTTAGACATCGCGCAGCTCCCCGAGGTGTTGGAACTGTTCGTAGAGGAGTCTTTCGATGGCGCGCAGGTTGCCGCCGAACCGAGCCACCAAGGCTCGGGCCGTGCCGCGGCCAACTCGAGGCACCGGCCCGGGGCCGCGCCGAGCCCACTCGATCCGCCGATTCAGTATCTCCCAGAGTCGATCGGCGTCAACTGCATCCTTCAACCAAACGGTCTCCACTTCGTAGCCCGCGCAGAGCAGCTCTTGGCTGAAGTCCTCGTGGGTACCCAGGGCCAAGGCCACCTGCCGCCGGAGAACCCGCCGGCGCCATCGACGCGACAGGCGGTCCCATTCGTCGATGGCCAGCGGCTCGGCGCGTGGAATCCACGGCCGCCGGCCTTCTTCCACGTGAAGGTAGGCACCTTGAGGGAAATGGGCCATAATGGCCAGCAGCGTGGTGGTCTTTCCATGCCCTGGCGGTGCCATGAACTGGAGGGCGACCCCGGGCCGCTTCAAGCGCCACACCCACCGGCTCACGTCCACCACGGCCAACGCCGCTCGCTCCTCCCGCTGCGGTTCGCCGAAAGGATTCCGGCGCAAGTTCAGGTGGGCGAAACACAACGCCGTGGGCGGTGGGCCCGGGTCGGTCGTCGACACACGGGACATTTCGTGCATTGCTGGTCGCTCGGCGTCATTTGGCGTTCAGCCCCGGCCTCTGCCGGCCGAGGCCAGCGGGTGGTCCAGGCACGGTTGGCCGAAAGCACCAACAGCGGCCGCCACGGATCGCTCTGGCCTCCGTCGTCCGTCATTTCGTACCATACCATATCGGCAGATCCGCACGGCACCAGGGCGCGGCTCTCCGGCATAGCCCCACGCTGTGGCACCTTTTGGCGTGTTGTGTACCGAAGACGGTTTGGTTTTTCTGCGTCTGGAACTCTTGCCGGGTTGAGCGGGGAGATGTCCAACCGTGCGCGGTATCCATCGTGTCTTCGCGGTGAGTCGTTGGCGGAGGCGAAGCTCATGGACGCACATCAAGCGGAGGTCTCGCCCATCCAGATCGGCACACGGCGGATCGGGCCGGGCCAGCCGCCTTACGTGGTGGCCGAGATGTCGGCCAATCACGGGGGCAGCTTCCAGCGGGCGAGGGCGATCGTGGAGGCCGCGGCGCGGGCCGGCGCCGATGCGGTCAAGCTCCAAACCTACACCCCGGAGACGCTCACCATCGACTGTCACCGGAAACCGTTCCGCATCGAAGCGGGGCCGTGGGCAGGCCGCAGTTTGTACGAGCTTTACAGCGAAGCGGCCATGCCGTGGCAGTGGCAGCCGCGGCTCGAGCAGGTGGCCACCGATCTGGGGATCCAACTGTTCAGCACCCCCTTTGACGCTTCGGCTGTTGATTTCCTGGAAGGGATGGACGTGCCGGCCTACAAGATCGCCTCTTTTGAGCTGGTGGACCTGCCGCTTTTGGAGCGGGTGGCGCGCACAGGCAAGCCCGTGCTGGTTTCCACGGGCATGGCCACGCTGGGAGAGATCGAGGAGGCCGTCGGTGCGCTGAAAGCCGCCGGGGCCCAACAGATTGCTCTGCTGAAATGCACCAGTGCCTATCCGGCCGAACCGGCGCAGATGAACCTGCGCACCATCCCTCACTTGGCCGCCACCTTTGGCGTGCCCGTGGGTTTGTCGGATCATTCGCTGGACCCGGCTGTACCGCCGGCCGCGGTGGCCGTGGGCGCTGTGATCATCGAGAAGCACTTCACCCTGTCGCGCAGCGATCCCACGCCGGACGCGGCGTTTTCGCTCCAGCCCGACGAACTGGCTGCCCTGGTGCGCGCGGTGCGCACCGTACACCAGGCTTTGGGGGGCGTACGTTACGGGCCCAGCGAGCAGGAGCGGCCTGGGCGCCGCCTTCGGCGGTCGCTGTGGGCGGTGGAAACGATCCGCGCCGGGCAAACGCTCACGGACCGAAACGTGCGTTCCATCCGGCCCGGCGATGGGCTGCCGCCGCGACAAATCCGAGAGGTGCTGGGACGCAAGGCGCGGGTGGACATCCCCCGCGGTACGCCCCTCAGGTGGGAGCTGATCGAATGAGCGGCCGCGGCCAGAGGCCCCTGGAGCCGCGCCAGAACAGCATGAGCGTTTTGGCTATCGTGGTGGGGGCATCTCACCTGCAACCGCCAGCCGCCGAGACGGCTCGACCACAACGCTTCGGTCAACTTCTCTTGTGGCGACTCCTATGCGCGATCCTCATCGCAGGCCAGCCAACAGCTCGACCAACGCCACCAGGCTTTCACGCTGCTCGGTCAGCATGGCCAGTCCGGCCACGGCGTTGGCACTGAGCTGAAGGTTCTTGGACAGCAGATAGCTTTCCTCGTTTTCGTCGTATCCGTCGACCGCTTCGATGGTGGTTTCCAGATCTTCCTGGAAGTCGGCCAGCAGGCTGGAGGCCGTCTGCACGGAGGCATTGTAGAACCCGTCAACGACGCCTTGGACGATTTCCAGTTGTCCGAGGGCTTCGTCGACCACACGGATCGCCTGGGAGGTGTTCCCGTCCAGGCCCGAAAGCGCACCGCCGGAGGCCAGCTGATCCAGCCGGCCGCTGATCCCTCCCAGGTCCCAGGCGTACAGGGAAGGGACAGCCAAGGTGGAGGGGTAGTCCAACTCGGGCGAAAGGGCGAAGCGCAGCGCCTGGCCGCTCACCGTGATCGTATCGAAGGACCCCGTGAAGCCCGGCTGGAACTCGATCTGGAAGCGGAATCCGTTCTGGCTCACCGTGAACCGGTTTCCGTCGCCCACCAGACCGGTCATGCCGTTGATCGTGGCCACGGCGTCGGTCCCGTTGGCCGTGCCGTCGCCGTCTCCTCCGGTGACGTTGAAGGTGCCGGAGGTGACGTCCACGGCCACCGAGGCCCCGCTACCGTAGTCCACGCTCTGGAGGGTCAGGTCGTCGCCGCTGACCGAAGCGGTGACGCCTGTGGTGTGGCTGAGGTCATTGATCCGCCCGGCCACGTCGTCCAGGTCTTCGTTGTTGGTGACCGTGATGCTGGTGCTACCGCGTGTTCCGCTCAGGGTGAAGGTGGCATCGGCGGTTATCTTGCCGCCGCTTCCCGTGTGGACCAAGGTGGCCTGGGTGGCCGCTGAGGTGACTGATCCGGTGATGGTAGGGGTTGAGTCCGGCACGGTGGCGTAGACCTGCAGCCGTGCCACCTGCTGAGGGTCTCGGCCCGTGATCAGGTAATCGGCCGCCCCGCCCAGCAGGTGGCGGCCATTGATGGAGGTGTTGGCCAGCGCGTTGAGCTGGTCGAGAGCCGCATCGATGTTGGCTTGGGCGGCCGCCCGTTGGTCGCTGGTCAGGCTGCGGTCTTCGTCCAGCAGCAGTTGGCTGCGGATGGTCTGGAGCTCTTCTTCCATGGAGCTCAAGGCGGTTTGGATCTGTTGGACGACGCCACTGGCGGCCGTGGCGTTGTCCATCGTGGCGGTGATGCGACTGAGTTGGGCTTGGAGGCTGCTGAGGGTGATGAAGGCCGAAGGGTCGTCTTTGGGGACCAGCACGCGCTGGCCGCTGGCCATGCGCAACGAATTCAGCGTGGCGGCGGCGTTGGCTTCGGCCAAGCGATTCAGCAGCGATCGCTCCATGCCGGACAGGGTGGCACCGATGCGCGACATGGCGGTCGTCCTTCCTCGAGAGAGTGTTTCCCAGCGTTGTGAACCGGCAGCGCAGGACGGCCATTCCTGTCCGTGACAAATGGGGCAAATGGCGCAATAGCCTGGGCATCGTAGATGTCACGGCATGTGAATCTTGCCCCACGACCCGGAGTCGCCGGTCGAGCCGGTGATCGACCGGCAAGAATGCCCATCCTGCGTTTCCTTTCTGCAACGTTGGGGTGTTACTACGTGGTGACTGTTAGCCGCGGCCCACAGGCCGTCTCAGGAGGGGCGCTGCGGTCGGTCGTCCGGGGTGACGGGCTGGCAGGCCCCATCCTGGTTCACGGTTTGAACAAAGTGTTCTTTGTCACGGCGGCCCGTTATGGATCGGCGAGCCATTGGGCCAGCGCGGGAAAGGTCTTGTGCGATACGGACGATTCGGCGGTCGGTTGGGCTTCGGTGGCAATGAGGTAAGAGCGGAGGCTCAGCAGCACTTCCCGGGTACGTTCGGCTGCGTGGGCGCGGCGGCGATCACGGTGGCGCTTGGGGCGGACCGTCACGTGGATCCACGTGCGGGACACCGGTGCGGCCTCCAGGCGGCTGTCCGAGTTTCGAGATATGGTTTCTTCTTCGAACTCGATTTCGGTGAGGAATTTCATGGGCCGGTCGCTGCGCCGACGGAGGAGCCCCACCTGTTCATTGAGCAGCAGCCGGACCCGGTTGCCTTCGATGGAGAGCACCTTGGCCTGGTGGTCGGCGATGAAGCCGCGGAGTTTCTCCACAGCGATCCGTACGGGCACGGCGGTCACCAACCATGCCTCGACCGCCGGGGCGGGCCGCTGCTTGTCCGGCGGAGCGGCGGGGGCTGCTGGCTGGAAGTTCGAGCCTGCTCCGAGTTGGATAACCATGTTGCGTCCCTTGGCCTTGGCCGCCAGCAGGGCGCGGTCGGCACGACGGAGCATGCTCTCCGGCGTATCGCCGGGTTGCACCTCGGTCACCCCGAAACTGGCCGTTACCGAGCGACCTCCCAGCTTGGGCTGGGGGGTACGCGCCAGGGTCCTGCACACCTGCTCGGCCCGCGCCGTGGCCGTCGCGTTGTCGCAGCCGCTGCAGAGCATGACGAATTCTTCCCCCCCGTACCGGGCGACAACGTCCTCGGGGTGCGCGGCCCGCTTCAGCAGCGAGGCCAGACTCTTGATCGTTTCGTCCCCCGCCTGATGGCCATAGGTGTCGTTGACCTGTTTGAAGTGGTCCAGATCGCAAATGATCAGGCTGAAGGTGACGCGCCGCTCTCGATATCGAGCCACAAAGGCGGCGTGATGACGATCGAATTCAGCCCGGTTGGCCACCTGGGTCAAGGGATCCCGCTTGGCCTTTTCGTCCAGCGTCTGGCAGCGATGCTCCAGCGACGTCTGTGGGGAGGCGTCGTGCAACAAAAGCACAGCCCCCAGCACCTGCCCATCATCGGAGGTCACCGGGATCGTATGACTGTCGACGGCCACGGTACGGCCGTTGCGTCCGGTGATGGTCAGCCGCCGCAGCGATTGGACGCCCGACTGGACCGCCGAGAAGACCGGACAGTTTTCCTCGCCGATCGGCTTGCCCCTTTCGTTCCGCATCCCGATCAAGTCAGCCATCCACCGGCGCCCGCGCATGGCCGTACCGGGAATCCCCGTCAGCCGTTCGGCCCCGCGGTTCCACTGGGTCACAAGCAGGTTGGCGTCGACGAACACCACCCCGTCGTACATGTGATCCAGCAGCTGAACGTGGAACAGGTGTGGTTCCTCCGGGGAAGCCGGAGCCGTGGTTGGGGTCAGCAGCCAGTGACGATTGGCTCGGTCGGGATCGAGGGTACGAAGCCAGCGGCCGGCCACTTCGCGCCGCAGCGCAGGCCTGTCGCAGCAGTCCAATTCCACGAACTGCCGCACCAACTCGGCGTCGAACTGCGTCCCGCTGCAGCCGAACAGTTCGGCCAGGGCCATCTCGCGACTCATCGCCGGCCGAGACACATGGTCGCTGGTCATCGCATCGTAAGCCTCGACGACGGTGATCATCCGCGCCGCCAACGGAATCTGCTGGCCCGAGGCCGAGAAGCCGGGTCGCGAGCCGTCGTACCAAGCCCCCACATGGGCCACGATCTGCAGCACTTCCGGCACGGCGCAGGCGCGGCGCAACACGGCGACCGTCATCGTGCGGATCTGCTCGACGATCCGCGATTCATCCACATCCAGGGGCCCTGGCTTCTGCAGAATCCGATCCGGGACGCCGATGACCCCCACGTCGTGCAGCAGGGCGGCCACCTCCAGGGCGTCCCGCTGGTTTGAGCTCAACCCGCGGGCGAAGGCCCAAGCTGAACTGCTCAACGCCACCCGCAACGTGTGCGCTGCGCGGGCCGGATCCTTCAAGGCCAGCGCAGCGTGCAGGCTGTTGGCGATCCCCAGACGCACTTGGGTCAGCTGGTTGTCCACCTGGGGACTGATCACGGAAACCCCCTTCGGGCTGACCTCTGCGGGCTGATCCATGGCATCGCGCAGCACACCGGCGGTCTCCACCCACCCCGAGAAAGCCGCACGATCCTCCCCCCCCGGTGCCAAATGGGCAGCATCACTCATCAATCCACACCTGAAATGTGATCCACACCCAACAAGATCAGATGACCGGCCACTCGCCCATTTCGGCGGTATCGCCCCCTTCCTGGTCGAAACCACGCCAAACGGGTCGTCCTCCAAAGGTAACTGTTCACGGGTCGACGAGGCTCGTAGGGTGGGCCCGGCGCCGCACCGGCTGCTCGGACACGGCCTTTGACTGGTGGCATTGGCCGCCCTCGAGCGGCTGGTGCGCAATGGCCGGCCCACCGCCCTGGGCGGCGACCTTCTCCCACCCTGCCGCCACCGACCACAACGTCCTGCCGCCCAGGCAGGGTGTGAACAGATACCCCAAAGACTTGCCACTCTCAAAAACCCTAGGTCACAGCGCATCTTGGGTCAAATCGAACCGGCCCGCAGAAGCAGTGACCCTGGAAGGCGGCCCGAATCAGCCCGCCCCTGATTCTGAAACAAGGCCCTTGTACACGAGACCAGAGGGGCCACGAGGGCGTGGACTACCGCAGCAGGTCATGCGGTCGTCCCGGCGTCCAATCGAAGAGCTCTGCCGCCACACCGTCGACGCGCGAAGGGCAGGCCAAGGGGCTCGCCCGGCGGGTGGCGGGAACCATGGACGGGGGCCTCAGCGAGTGGGCGGGAGGGAGTGGATGTCGGGGGGCAAGGGAGCCGTTGGCCCGGCCTGGGGATCGCGGCTGTCTGACCGACTGGCCGGGATGGGGATCGACGGCGGCCCGAGGTTCGCGCCGGGCCCCTGGCCGGATAGCCGGCTGCCGGCGGCGGGCATGGACGCCGGAGGAACCGAATCGGCCG
>DQVB01000647.1 GCA_015661985.1 Planctomycetota bacterium
ATCCGGAAAGCACAAGCCTATCAACAGGCCGGGCCGCGAAATCGAAAAATTTTTCCCCACTCTACGCAGCGCCTTCGAGCGATCCGCCCCACGGTCGAGGCAGGTCGCCAGCACGACACGGAAACGCTGGCGGATGGAACTTCTGATGGTCAATGTCGGTTGAAAGTTCCGCAAAGCAGCGTTGTATGACCCGAGTGGAGAATAAATATACGTCGACAGTTGTACGTAGGCCGCATCACTGGACAGCGGCTTCGGGCGAGAACGAAACAGCCGTAACAGAGGTGGTCGCCCAGATCGAGACACCCTTGGCGTTCTCGGGCTCGATGGGGCAGAATAGTGATCCTGCGTGGGGGTGAGTCGCGTGCAGGCAACCGGCCCGGGCCGACGGTTGAAGGGCGGGGATGGAAAGGCCCGATCGGCGGGGCAACCGATGGCTGGCCAGTGCCGGGTGGCCTGGAACTTTTTCGCGCCGGATGTGGAGCGTAATGGCTTGGCACGGGATCTTGGGGCATGACGATGTGGTTGAGCAGTTCCGCCGGGCGCTGGGCCGCGGTCGGTTGGCCAGCAGCTTTTTGTTCGCGGGGCCCGAGGGCGTGGGCAAGCGTACTTTTGCCCTGAAGCTGGCCCAGGCCCTGCTATGTGGCACTCGG
The DNA here is from genome assembly GCA_015661985.1 of Planctomycetota bacterium. Classification (GTDB taxonomy): domain Bacteria; phylum Planctomycetota; class Planctomycetia; order Pirellulales; family Thermoguttaceae; genus SZUA-1497. Next base: position 651 of record DQVB01000647.1, read on the forward strand.
CCAGAGGAGGCGATGGACCCCTGCAGGCAGTGTCCCAGCTGCCTGCAGGTCCAGGCCCAGACACATCCGGATCTGTATGTGGTCAGCAAACCGCCGGACAAATCGTTCCTGCCCCTGGAGCTGCTGATCGGGGACAAGGAACACCGGATGCGCCAGGGGCTGTGCCACAGCATCGGCCTGAAGCCGTTCTTGGGCCGGCGCAAGGTTGCCATCATCGATGACGCCGATTTTCTGAATCCCGAAGGGGCCAACTGCTTGCTGAAGACACTGGAGGAACCGCCTCCCCGATCGGTTCTGATTTTGATCACCACCAGCCCCGCCAAACAGCTGCCCACGATCCGTTCGCGCTGCCAGTTGATCCGTTTTCAAGGGCTGGCCGAGGACCAGCTCGCCGAGCTGCTCGTGGGCCGTCAGTTGGTCGGGAATCGGGAAGAGGCCAGGCGTCTGGCGGCCCTCAGTGAAGGCGGGCTCCATCGGGCCATCGAGTTGGCGGAACGCCCGTTGTGGGAGTTCCGCAGCGCGCTTTACGTCCAGTTGGCTGGGCCGCACCCGGACAGCATCCGCTTGGCCCAGGCAGCCTGGAGCTTGGTCCAAGAGGCCGGTTCGGAGGCGTCAGCCCGCCGCGCACGGCTGCGGCGGGTGATCCAGTTGGCCGCGGATTTCTACCGACAACTGCTCCGGCACACAGCCGGCATGGGCGTTGCTGGCGACGAGGCGTTGGGGCGAGCCGTTCAGCGGGCTGGCGAGTGGTGGCAGGCCGGGCAGCTCGGCGCGGCCGCCTGTCTGGACCGCTGCCTGGAGGCCGTCGACCAACTGGACCGGAACACGAACCAGGCAGCCGTGCTGGAGTGCTGGCTCACCGAGTTGGCCGACATCCACGGCCGCCCGGCCCCGGTGTACCGTGAGCGGGTGGGATGACGGTACGCTGATCACGCGAGGTTACCGAAACCACTTCATGGTTGGATACGCGATGGACGAACCGATACGGCCAGACGGGACCGACGTGTGGATGGCCGCTGGCGTCCTGTCCGACCGGCCGAGCGGGGCCATTGGCCCGCGGCCCGACGGCGGTGGTCGGGGGCCGGGGGCGGAACTGCTGCGCAAGGTATACCTGGAGATCACCACCGAATGCAACATGAGCTGCGGTATGTGCATTCGCCACGGCTGGGAGGACCCGCCCGCCACCATGTCCACGCTGACCTTTGAGTCGCTGGTGGGCCAGCTGCGGCGGATCCCCACTGTTTCGGTGGTCAATTTCAGCGGCTTCGGCGAACCGACGGCCCACCCGGGATTTCTCGACTTTCTTTCGGCGATCAAGCAGGCGGGGCTGCGGGCCGAGCTGGTGACCAACGGCGTGGCCCTGGTGCCCGGTTTCTTGGAAAAGCTCCTCGAACTGGAGTTGGACAAGCTGGTCGTCTCCATGGACGGGGCCAACCCGACCGGCGACGGCACTTTCCACGGCGACGTGGTACGACAGGTCCAAGCGAACCTGCAGCGACTGCACCAGATGAAGATCTTCGGCCGGTTGAGGCATCCCGAGGTGGGCATCCAGTTCGTGGTGAGCCAGCGGAACGTGGACGAGTTGCCCGAGCTGAGGCGGCTGGCGTGGCGTTTGGGGTTCTCCAGCATCGTGGTCAGCAATCTGGTGCCCTATCGGCCCGAGCTGGCATCGGAGGTCCTCTATCAGCAGTGGACCACGGCACGACGGGACGGGCGGCCGTCGGTGTGGAACGTGACCGTGGATCTGCCGCGTCTGGACCCGCGTTCCGAGGCCCGCCAGGCGTTGGAGAAGCTGTGCAACGTGGCCACGCGGATCCGAGTCGGTGGCCATGATGTGGCCGGCGGCGCCATGCACTGCCGTTTCGTCGACGAGGGGTGTGTGGCCATTACCCCCGACGGCAGCGTCAGTCCGTGCCTGGCGCTGATGCACAACTACACTTACTACTTCCGCCAGGAGCCGCGGCGCGTGCTGGCCTGCTGCTTTGGCAACATCCACAACCGCCCGCTCGCTGAGATCTGGCAGAGCCGGTCCTACCGGGCCTTCCGCCAGCGCGTACGCGATTTTGCTTTTTCCCCCTGCATCGACTGCGGCGGGTGTGACTTGCGCCAAACCAACGAAGAGGACTGTTTCGGCAACCCCTTCCCTTGCTGTGGCGAATGTCTGTGGGCCGCCGGGCTGGTCCAGTGCCCTTGAAAGAGCCGGCCGGGACAGGCGTATCTGCCCAGACTCTGGCCCCGCGGCCAAGCGTCCCCGGCGAGCGGTTCTTGACAGCCGGCTGCGGTCGTGCGCAGGACGACTTCGATGATCCGGGGCCGAGCCATGGGCCTTTGTCCTCGTTCGAGGGGCTCGGGGACAAGGCGACACCTGTTGCGTCGCCTGGCGTCGCTCGATCTGTTAGACTGGCCGCCGGTAGAGCCGTAGAGCCAGCCGCCCGGGCCCTTTCCGGGGCCGCGGTCCCGATGGCCACGGGTTTGTCGCAACGATACAGGTTGGGGTTTGGCGGAATCCACCGGCTGTTGATCATCGTGTGCGAGGTAGCAATGAACACAGGATTGGACACCTCACGGTTCGGGCGCGCCGCTGTCGGGTTGTTGGGCAGATGGTCCGCAAGGTTGGCTGTTTTGGCTCTGTCTGTCTCGGCTCTCTCGTTGGTTGCGTCTGCAAGGGGAGGCGAGTCGTCCGCCGAGCGGCCCAACGTTGTCCTCATCATGACGGACAACCACGGAGCGTGGACGCTGGGCTGTTACGGCAACAAGGACATCAAGACGCCCAACATCGACCGGCTGGCCGCCGAAGGCACGCTGTTCCTCCGCTGCTTCGCCAACAACGCGGTCTGTTCGCCCACGCGGGCCACGTTTCTCACGGGGCTGATGCCGTGCCAACACGGGGTGCACCGTTACCTGGGCGGTGGCGGGGCCCAGATCGGCCCGCGAGCCTACAACACGCTGGAGGAGTTCGACACCCTTCCTTCCCTGCTGGCCGAGGCCGGTTACGTCTGCGGTCTTTCCGGCAAATGGCACCTGGGCGACAACCTCCACCCCCAGGAAGGATTTACCTTTTGGACGACCATGCCCCATGGCCACACGCGGGGCTTCTACGATCAGCAGGTTATCGAAAACGGCCAGATCCGCATCGAGCGCACGTACTTGACCGACTACTGGACCCAGCGCGCTGTCCAGTTCATCCGAGAGAACCGTCAACGGCCCTTTTTCCTGTTCCTGGCCTACAACGGCCCGTACGGCCTGGGCGGGGCTATGCTCAAGCCGATCCGCAATCGCCACGAGGCCACCTACGCCGACGCGCTGCTTCCTTCGTTCCCACGCCGGAAGCCGCACCCCTGGAATTACAACTACGGCGACCGCATCGGCGATCTGCGGGCCATCCGGCGATACGCGGCCGAGATCAGCGGGATCGACGACGGGGTGGGGCGGGTCATGGCCGCGCTGAAGGACCTGGGACTGGAACGGCGCACGCTGGTCGTCTTCACGGCCGACCAGGGGATGGCCGGCGGGCACAGTGGCTTTTGGGGCATGGGCGACCATACGCGCCCGCTGACCGCCTTCGACTGGACCATGCATATCCCGCTCATCTTCCGTTGGCCGGGCCGCATCCCGGCCGGTCAGCGCGCCGACCAATTGGTCAGCAACGTGGACTTCATGCCCACCATGCTCGATTACCTGGGGCTGTCCTGGAAGAACACCTCCCAACCTCGTTCGCCGGGTCGCAGCTTCGCGGCCGTATTGCGCGGTCAACCGCTGGGCGACTGGGACAACACGATCTTCTACGAATTCGAGAACGTCCGCGCCATCCGCACCGATCGGTGGAAATACATCGAACGGTTCCGCCAAGAGCCCGACGAACTGTATGACCTGGCGGCCGACCCGGGCGAAGAAAACAACGTGGCCGGCCGCCCGGAGTACGCACGAATCCAGAGCCGACTGGCGGAACGACTGCACGCGTACTTCGACCGTGTGGCCGACCCGAAGTGGGACCTGTGGAAAGGTGGCACCTCCAAGACGAGACTGCTGATGGCCAGACTGTTCGACAATCCGGGCCCAGCATCGCCGCCTCCACGACAGGATCGTGTTCCCCACAAGCCCTGATCGTGCGGTTCGCTATTGCCCTGTGCGCGGTCCGTGGCCGCTGCCGGATTTCTGTCGCAGCCGCTGATTGTCCGGCACGCCGGCGGGACGACGGCGCCGGCTACCGAGATGGCCTGGCCGTCGGCGGTGATCTATATTAGTTGGACAGTGCCAGTCTTGTAGCCTTGGTTCTCCGAGCCGAGCGCACTGGTTTGGAACCGTCGCAAAACCCGGCTCGGGAGAGCCTCCCCTACGATTCTGCGTGCCGCTGGTGGAGAAGGGCTGTGACCGAAAGAGGCTGCGCGAGGCAGCGGCGGCAGAGCGGCGCTGTCGGATCGGGACAAGGCGCTCCAGGCGGGCTGGAAGCGCAAGAACAGGCAGAATCGGGAGATTCGTACCATGAACCAAAGCGGACGGTACTTGCCGGCGGTTCGGCGGTGGTGTAATCGGGTTGCGGTCGGGACGGCGGTGCTGTGGTTCGGATGGCTTGGGCTCTGGGCCATCCCCGTGTCGGCCGATCAGCAGCTGTTCAGCCCGCGAGAGGTGGCCAGACTGAAGAGTGTCACATCGGCCGCTGTTTCGCCGGACGGCAAGTACGTCGCTTACACGTTGGCCGTGCCGCGCGATCCGCTGGGGGAGGAAGACGGGCCCGCCTGGGTCCAGTTGCACGTGGTGGACCGCGAAGGACGGTCGCGGCCGTTCGTCACAGGCAAGGTCCATGTCTCGCGCATCCAATGGACGCCGGACGGAAAGGCCATCGCCTTCCTGGCCCGACGTGGGGGTGATCGGCATCTGGCCCTGTACGCCATACCCATCGACGGCGGCGAAGCGAGGCGCCTTTTGGCCCATGGAGCGGATGTGCGGCGAGCGGCGTTCAGCCCGGACGGGCGGCGCCTGGCCTTTTTGGCGATCGAACCGCGCCCCAAAAAACAGCTGGATTACCGCGAGAAGGGTTTCAACCAGGAGATCTACGAAGAGGATTGGCGTTCGGTGCGCGTTTGGATCGCGGCGGCGACGGAGCCCCACGACGCGCGACGCCTGGAGCTTCCCGGTTCCGCCTCTCTGGTCCGCTGGAGCCCTTCCGGGCGTCAGCTGGCTGTGGTCCTGGCTCCCACCCCGTTGGTTGACGATAGTTACATGTTCCGGCGCGTTTACGTGGTGGACGCGGAGACGGGGAAGATCGTACAGCGGATCCGCAATCCCGGCAAGCTGGGTCAGCTGGAGTGGAGTCCCGACGGCCGGTATTTGGCCATGATTTCCGGCCGCGACATCCATGATCCGTCCGAAGGCCGGTTGATGGTGGCCGCCGTGCCGGGCGATGGTTCGCTGAAGGATCTGATGCCGCACTACGAGGCGCACGTGAGCCGGTTGGCGTGGAAGGACGAACGGACATTGCTGTGGCTGGCCGACGAAGGCACGGCGACGACCTTCGGAGAAGTGGACCTGGAGGGCCAGCGGCGAGTGACCCTGCAGCCGACGGGCCCGGTCCTGGTGGCCATGTCAGCCAACGACCGCGGCCGGGCGGTGGCTTTCGTGGGCCACAGCCCGACCCATCCGGGCGAAGTGTTCTGGTGGGACGCCAGCAACAGGCAGGCGCGGCGCCTCACCCAGAGCAACCCCTGGTTGGCCCGCATGCGGTTTGCCCGCCAGGACGTGGTGCGCTGGAAGGCCCGCGACGGATTGCTCCTGGAAGGAGTGGTGATCTATCCGCTCAACTACCAGGAGGGATTGCGCTATCCACTCATCATGTACGTCCACGGCGGCCCGGAAGCCCACGTGAGTAACGGATGGCTGACCAGCTATTCGCGGCCCGGCCAGGTGGCGGCCGCCCGCGGGTTCGCCGTCTTCTATCCGAACTATCGCGGAAGCACGGGTCGGGGGGTGGAGTTCTCCAAACGGGGCCAGGCGGATGCCGCGGGCAAAGAGTTCGACGACCTGGTCGACGGTGTCGACCACCTGGTGGCCATCGGCCTGGTGGACAAACAGAAAGTGGGGATCACCGGCGGCTCCTATGGCGGCTACGCCTCGGCGTGGGGCGCCACGTACTACTCCCACCGCTTCGCGGCCAGCGTGATGTTTGTGGGCGTCAGCGACAACGTCTCCAAACTCGGTACCACCGATATCCCCGAAGAGATGTACCTGGTGCACCACCGCAAACGTCTCTGGGAAGACTGGGACTACTTCCTCAACCGCAGCCCGATTCGCCATGTCCAGCGCAATCGGACCCCCACGTTGATCCTGCACGGCAAGAACGATCCGCGAGTGCATCCGTCCCAATCGCTGGAGCTGTACCGCCATCTGAAGACGCTGGGCCAGGCCCCGGTGCGACTGGTGTTCTATCCCGGCGAAGGACACGGCAACCGCCGGGCGGCCACACGCCTGGATTACAACCTGCGCATGCTCCGCTGGATGGAACACTACCTGCAGGGGCCCGGCGGCGACCCGCCCGACCCGACGATCGACTACGCCCAGGAGCTGTCCGAACCGTGAAGCGGCCCCGGGCGCAGACGGCCGCTGGCTGCCTGCGGAAAGGCCCCCCGGTCCAGCGCAGCCAAGGCCCGGGGGGACTTCCGGACAGTCGCTGTGCGTTCCCCCTGTCGGTCTCCCTGCCGCAGCTGGCACTCATCGCCGGCGGCTGGGGACGGAGATGTCGATCCGTTCGTTTTCCGGTTCCGCCCCCGTGGTCACAATGTACGATGCCGGCCCGGTCAGGGTGATCTGTTTCGAGCGGCGGCTGCCGTTCTCCTTCCACACGTGCGTGATCCGCACGGGGCCGGATGGCCGTGGGCGCTGCTCGACACAGTGGGCGTAGATACGGAAGTTGTTCAGCGCCGGGTCGCCCACGTAGCGGATGAAAAGACGCTCCACAGGCTGGTCGAGGCGGATTTCACGGGCGGCGTTGTAGTGCCAATGTTCGGTGTCCGTGGGCACCTGGGCGCGATAGATCTCCTGAAAGCCGTCCGGCTGGTTGACGGCGTATTGGATGAGATTCCGTGTGCGGCGAGCTGCCTGATGGAGGTGGGTGCGGAAGCTGCCGCTGGCCGAGAACCAGGCGATCGTCGTGCCCGGCGGGGCTTCCACTTTGACGACCAACTCGCCCCGGATCCGCGCCGTGGTCCGTCGGGGATCATAGTCTTTCGGCAGGCGAAGGACGTGCCTGGCCAATTGGTTGGGCTCGCTGGCGCTGGGGCCGACCTCCACGACGCGGGTTTCCATGCCGTAGTGATCCCCCGTGTGGTATTCCAACCGGTTGACGCCCTTGCCCAAGGCAGGCAGCGCGGCCGGAGCGACCTGGACCCAGGTCGTCTGACGCAGTCGGCGGACGACCGCCTCGCCCGGCTGGCCTTCCAACACGATCTTCAGCAGGTAACCGTACGTGCCGGCCACACGGGGCGTCAGGTCGATCGCAGCGGGCAGCGCGCGGACCGGCAGGGGTTGCCACGTGAGCCCGGCATCGAGTGACAGCATCAGTTGCACGCCGCGGGCGTCGATCTCCACCACCGCCGCCTCGCGGTCGTCGGCCGTCGTCTCCAACTGTCCCACGCGAGGTACGATGATGTACGGCGTACGAACCTCGAACACCGCATACCCGCGGCCCGGTTCGGCCAAGGTCAAGCCTTCCCGTCCCGGGCGCACGTTTCGCCCGTCGTAGACTCCATCCTCGAAGTCCGTCGAACGGGCGGTCAAGTCGGGCTCGTACACGAAGCGGCCGTTGGCGTGATTGTGGATCGTGAAGTGGCGGTGATTCGGCTTCGGGCCTCGCGGCGGTTGCTCGATCAATCGCCGCAGCCAGGGCACGTCGTTGTACTCGGGAAGATGGTGCCAGCGGCCATCCTGGGGCGTCCACCACCGCGTGAGGGTCTCGCCTTGCCGGAGCACAAAATCCATGGTATGGCCACTCTGGTTGAACCCGTGGTAGTGATGGACCGGCGTGCGGCGATAGATCTCGCGCGTCCTGTCCAGCGGGTCGTTGGGGAAGAACAACGGCCCGCGGTCCCGCCAGAGACCGGCGTCCTCGCGCGCCTCGGCCAGCGATGCCAGGCGACCATCGGGGCGGCGAAAGGCGGCTCGTACGTCGATGTCCAGGTAGTGCCAGCCGCCGTCGTAGAACACTTCGGCCGTCACGTGGTTCCACCCGGGCAGTACCACGGTGCGAGCGGGCCCCAGGCCCATGTCCTGCCAGATGCCGGCCATCACCGGGCCGAAAATGCCGCAATAGCCGTACCCGTAGACGTTGAGGATCTTCACCGGGTCGCGCACCGTACGATATTCGCCCAAGACCTCCCGCCCTTCAAGCACCTGGTTCATGTGAAACAGACCCGTGCGCGTGTCCACCAGGTACCGGTAGACTTCCCAGGCCAACGCGTCACCTTGGAGATCCCGCCAGCGATGATACTGCCGGAACGTCTTCATGCTGTAGGCGTCCGCGCGGTGAGGCGAAACAACCCGGGGGGCATATTGACGGGCGGCCACCGGACATCCTGCGGCAAAACAAAGCAACCAGATGATCACGACTCGCATGGGGCATACTCCTGGCGGCCGGTGCCCCGTGACGCTCCTTCCCGGCCAGCGGGAGCATATGCGCGGCCCGACCGATGCGGTAAACTGGCACGACGACATAAGCCACCGGCTCGGGATGCGAGGGGGGCCGAACGGCTGGGCTGCGCAGTGGTCCCGCCGGCGGTCCAAAGAAAACAGCCCTTTGAAGGGCGCATCCGCAATTTGCCATGACACATTGTGGTGTGGAGCAGTACGTGTTCGCAACCACCCGCGACGGCCGGCAGGTGGACGGTTTCACGCTGTGCAATGCCCACGGCATGACGGCGTCGATCATCACCTACGGAGCCACGCTGGTACAGCTCTTCGTGGCCGACCGCCATGGCCAGCTGGCCGACGTGGTGCTCGGTTTCGATCGCCTTGATCAATACGAGACCGAAAGCCCCTATTTCGGCTGCATCGTCGGACGGGTGGCTTTCCGCATCGCCGAGGCTCAGTTCACGCTGGATGGAGCCACGTACCGGCTGACTCGCAACTGCGGCCGGCACCATCTCCACGGCGGCCGCCGCGGACTGAGCCATGTGGTGTGGGCGGCCGAGGTCGTGCCCTGCCCGGACGGGCCGGCCGTGAAGCTGCGTCATGTCAGCGGGGACGGAGACGAGGGTTATCCCGGCCAGCTCGATGTGACCGTCCAGTATACGCTCACCGATGAGAACGCCCTCAAGATCCAATACACGGCCCGCACGGACAAACCGACGCCCGTGAACCTGACCCACCACAGCTACTTCAACCTGGCCGGGGCCCGCTCCGGCGACATCCTGGATCACATCCTCTGGATCGATGCGGACCAGTACACGCCGACCGACGAAGAACTGACGCCCACCGGCAGAATCGAACCGGTCCGGGGCACGCCCTTCGACTTCACCACGCCCACGCCCATCGGCGCCCGGATCCACCAGGTCGGGGGCTACGACCTCAGCTACCTCCACAACCACCCGCACGGCACGCTGGCCCGCGTGGCCCGGCTTCACCAGCCCGGCTCAGGCCGCACCATGGACGTGCTGACCACGGCACCGGCCATCGTCTTCTACACGGGCCACTACCTGGACGGCACGCTCCGCGGCAAGGGCGGCTGCGCGTACGGCAAGTTCGCTGGCCTCTGTCTGGAAACGGGCCACCCGCCCGACGCGGTACACCACCCCGAGTTTCCCGATGTCATCCTGCGCCCCGGACAGGTCTATCGCCAAACATGCGTGTATCGCTTTTCCACGGCCGACGGCGCACGGGTGCCGGCGGACTGATCGCCCCACGCGGTACGGGCTTGCCGTCGGGCAGAACGAGGCGCCGCCCTGGTGCGAAGCGCCCGGCGGGAAAGCCCGCCCTTCAGACCGCCACTCAGAGAACCGTCAGGTCCGGGGCGAACCAGAACCCCGGCAGCGTGTCCTACGTAAAGAAAGTAGCAACGCGTCGTGGGTTGATCCGGGCCGCGACCCTTGCTGGTGCCGTGACTGGACGCAGGTTTCGGCCTGATCGACGTCGCCAACCGTGCTGGGTCCACTGATGGCGGGAGATCACCAGGGATTGCAATAATCCGGCTCCTCGTGCGAGAAACAACGGTTGGGTTCCCCCGTGAAAGGTGACCGGTGGTCGCAGTCCCCCCCAGCGGCCATCGGTCCTTTTCTTTGAGGCCTGTGACCTCGCAGCGACGCGGTCCCTGGGATGGCAGCCATGGGGTGAGAGAGCCATTTGATGAGTGAAAACCCCTTCAAACCGACCGATCCGCCAAGCCCCCATGACGAGTCGGGATCGGGCATCGGCTTCCGTTCGCGCAGGCAGTTCAGTCGCTGGATTGACCGAGAGCTGCGGAAGCTGGAGGCTCGCTGGTCGCACGTGGGACGACGCCGCTTGAGCCTCAAACGGCTTCGGCGAGGAAGACGCAAGCCCAAGTAACCGCGGGGCAAGCCTGCTCGGGTTCCAGGCCCCGGGGGCGACCAAAATGCCCTGGGAGCGCGTCGGCGCTGCCTGTAGAATGGGGTACGCCCGCTGGGCAAAGGGCTCAGCGCACGAGCGACGGGTTTTCTGTTTTCGCTACTTTTACCAGATTCCGCCGAATCCTGGACTGCTGCTGTTGGCCGCTGTCCTGATCGACGGGTGGATTCATCGTTGGCCGGCTTTCGGGATGCTTCGTTACTGGACCGCTGGGGAATCGCACGGCAAAGGCATTCTGGCCTTGATCGATGGCTTTCCGGCAGGGGTCGAGGTGGATACGGGGTTGATCGACGCCGAGCTGCGCCGCCGTCAGGGCGGTTACGGCCGGGGCGGGCGCCAGCGGATCGAGGCGGATCGTGTGGAGCTGCTCAGTGGCACGTGGCACAACAAGACCGTGGGCAGCCCGATCGCCTTGTGGGTGGCCAATCGGGACTACAAGCTTGAAGGGCTGGACGACGTGGACCGTCCCCGTCCCGGCCACGGCGATTTGAGTGGGGCGATGAAGTACCTGGCGCCCATCCGCGCCATCCTGGAGCGGGCCAGTGCCCGGGAGACCGCCGCGCGGGTAGCCGCCGGCGCGCTGGCCAAACAACTGCTTGTCCATTTCGGCATCACCGCTTTTGGGTACGTTACCGAAGTGGGCGGGGTGCGGATTGATCCCCGGCCGGGGGGGCTGGCGGGGCAGCGTGCCCTTCGCGATCGGAGCGAATTGTACACCTTGGATCCAGGCAGGGACGGTGAGCTGAAGGCCTTGATCGACCGCTGCCGGAAGGAGGGTGACACGCTGGGCGGGGTGATCGAGGTACGGGTGGAGGGGGTGCCCTTCGGTCTGGGGAGCCACGCCCAGTGGGATCGCAAACTCGACGGCCGGCTGGCTCAAAGCGTGATGGCCGTCCAGGCGATCAAGGGCGTGGAGATCGGCTTGGGATTCGAAGCCGCCCGGCGGAAGGGTTCGCAGGTACACGACCCCATCCACTACGACCCAACCCAGCGCGACCGCCCGAACCTGGGGTTCACTCGTCCGACCAACCACGCCGGCGGCTTGGAAGCCGGGATGAGTAACGCCCAACCTATCGTGCTGCGGGCGGCCATGAAGCCCATTAGCACCTTGGCCAAACCGCTCGAGTCGATCAACCTGCGCACCAAGCAACCGGAAGCCGCAGCCTACGAACGGAGCGATGTCTGTGCAGTGGCTGCGGCCAGCGTGATCGTGGAGAACGTGGTCGCTTTCGAGGTGGCCTCGGCCCTGGTGGACAAGTTCGGCGGCGACAGCCTGGAGGAGATGAAGGCCCGCTGGGAGCTGTATCAGCGCTTGGCCACTGCCCGGTAGTCGGCGCTTGGGTTGATCCGGGTGCCGCGCGGGGGGGTCATGGTCACCGAGTGCGACCTGGGTTTTCGAAAGGGACACGGATGTTCCGACTGCACGACAGGACGCGACGGCGTTTGAATCTTGTCGTGTTCCTGCTTGTCTGCGTGTTGCCCACCGTCGTGTTGGCCGGTTGGGGCCTGTGGCGCTGGAGCGGCGCCTATGGGCGAGCCGAGGCGCATCGGTTGAGCCAACTGTTAGGGCTGCGCGTCCGATTCCAGTCGGTGCGGCATCTCCGTCCCGGCGCGGTACGGTACGAGCGTCTGGAGCTGGAGGACCCCGCAACCGGCCAATGGGTGCTCCGGTGCGGCCAGCTGGAGGCGGCCTGGCAGCGGTTGCCCGAAGCGAGCGGCAACAGGGGGGCGTCCGTCACCCTGAGGGCTTCGCAGGTGGAAGCCCACGCCCCGGAGCTGGATCAGCTGTGGCGCGTTGCCCACGAAGTGATGGCCCGGCGGCACGGCTTGGATCGGATCCGGTTACAGGCCACCGTGCCGGTCGTCCGGCTCGTCGACGCCGAAGGCTCCGACCCACTGCGCCGACTGCTCGTCCGGATCGCCGCCCTTCCACAGCAGGCCGAGGGGGAGCTGCAGTTCCACTGGGCCGATCGTGACGCGTCGGTGCACGTGCGGTTGGTTTCCACGGACGGGGAAGGCAGCCCGGAAACGACATGGGAAGTGACAGCCGACGGCCCGGTGCCCTGCCGTTGGGCCGGGCGTTGGATCCCAGCCTCGGCCTCGCTGGGCCCGGAGAGCACCTTTGCTGGCCACTTTCGTGCCACGCGACGGAGCGGCCCCTGGCACGGAGAACTTGCCGGTCGTCTGGAGGGCGTGGATTTGGCCCACCTGGGGGAACGATACACGGCCCACCAGATCAGCGGCCAAGCCAAGATCACGGTCGAGGCCTGTCGCTTCTCCGGCCAGCGTCTAGAGATGCTAAGCGGCTCGCTCCGGGCAGGGCCCGGCCAGATCAGCGATTCGCTGGTGGAAGCGGCTTCCCGGTTCCTCGGGCTGGTTCGCCCCACGCCCCCCCGCCCGTCCGCGTTGCAGCTGACCTACGAGCAGTTGGCCTTCAGGTTCTGTGTGGACGAAAGGGGCGTGCGGCTTTGGGGTCAATGCCAGTCACCGGCCGACGGTGTGGTGCTGACCGGCCCGGCCGGTCCGCTGCTGGGCGACTGCGGCGGCCGTCCGCTCCCGTTGGCCAGCCTGGTGCAGGCCTGCATTCCGCCTGCGGGCCCGCTGGTTTCGGCCACCCGCCGATCGGCCGGGATCTTGCGGTGGCTTCCTCTGCCCGAAACGGCGGGTGGGCTGGGCGACACAGCCGTGCTCACCCGCCCGTAGGCTGCTCGAGTTCCACTTCGCGCCTCGCCCTCGGCTGGGAATGAGCCTCTGAGGCGGGCAACGGCCCGGCCGTAGCCAAGCGGTAGCGGACGGCCGCGGCCAGAACCAAGGCCCAGTTGGCTGCGCCGATAGCCAGGATCCACGGCAGCCCGCCTTCGAAATTGCCGTAGGCGTGCAGCCCGCTCTTGATGATCGCATTCAGCCCGTACCAGGCCATCATGATCGCCGTGGCCCCCAGCACCGAGCCCACCGCCAACCCGAAGTTGCCGAACCACCCGGCGTAGCGCCCGTGAAGCACCACCAGGTAGGCCAACAGCGACACCAGGGCCCAGACCTCTTTGGGATCCCAGCCCCAAAAACGCCCCCAGGACACGTCGGCCCAAAGCCCGCCAAGGATCGTGCCGGCTGCCAGCAGAAGCACGGCCACCTGGATGGCCTTGTAGATGTACGCCCCCAGCGCGTGACACACCTGGGGCGGGTGACGCCGCACGGGAACCTGGCCGAAGTCGCCTCGGGGCCGGTGGCCCGCAGCCACCTGCGCCGGCGAAGGCCGCTGCGGCACGTGGTAGCGGCCCAGCAGGTAGAGCACCAGCGCGATCAGTCCCAATCCCCAGGCCAGCGCACCGGCCCCGTAGCTGGCGGTGATCGTCAGCACGTGTACCGTCAGCCAAAAATTGTCCCGCAACACGGGCATCAACAGGCCGATGTCTCGGTTCAGCACCGGGGAGTAATAGGCCACCAGAGCGGCCAGACAGGCCACGGCCGCCCCCACCCAGGCGAAGACCCGCCGCGCCAATGCCTGCTGTATCGGCCTCTGCAGCCCTCCTTTGACCAACGCGTAGGGCACCGTCACCAAACCCATCAACCCCGCCAGGGCGATGCGCGGAACCAGCCACAGCGTCACCACCAACACGCTCATGCCCACAGCCCACACGCCAATACTGCCCAGGCTGGGAAGGGAGGAGCCGACGGCCCGGCGAGGCACCAGCCGAATGATCGGTTGCTGGCCCGAGCCGTAGGGGACCATGGTCAACACGTAGAAAAGGGCGGCCAGGACGGCCAACCGCGCCAGCAGCAGGCCTGCCCTGGCTGCCGGCCGCGGCCGGATGTCCCATGCCGCCCCCTCGGCTTCGTCACAGGGCCTCTGTTCCGGCGTGGCCGGCACGGCAGTCAATCGCCATGCGGTGCGCAGCCCCGGCCACACCAAAGGCACCAAAGTGAACCACACGCCCAACAGGGCCACCACCAGGGCCACGAAAATCACCGTCTCGAACATGTTGGTCACCGGCGCCCAGCCGGTGATGTAAACGCGCAACCCCAAACCGTACGCGGTGAACAGTTGGGCGACCAAAAGCACGCCGATCCCCAGCCAAAACATGGGTTTGCGGATCGGCCCGAAGCACAGGCTCAAGGAGGCCATCGCCCCCAGGCTCACCAACCACGACCAGAAAAACGGGTCCAGGTCATAGTAGTGCACCTCGACCTCGGTGGCTCCCGGCGGCGGGTAGGCCGTGGCCCGAAACAGTTCCTCGTCCCGTTCGGCCACCGGCAGTTTGCGTCGAACCGGCTCCAGGGACTCGCCCAACCGGCGCACCTCGGCGGCGAAGGTACCCATGGCAGCGGCAAAACGCATCGCTCGATCCGCCGCCTGGCGCCCCTGATAGACCCGCGCCACCTCAGCAAAAGCCTCACGCACCCGCACGACCTGGTCCCACGGGTAGCCGGCCAGCACATCCTTCGAGCCGGCCGTCAACGTCTGGAAGGCCAACCACGGCTGGGCATCCTCCCCGTCGTCGCGGTTGCGCTCCAGGGCCGCCGGGTCCAAGGCCGGCACCAGCCGCAGGCAGCCGCCGTTGTCGTACAGCGACAAGTGCAGTTGGTGGGCTTGCCGGTCGAAGTCCCGCGCCACCAGCGCCAGCTTGTACATCATCGTGCGAAACCGCTCCACGGCGGTCCGATCCAAGTGCTCCGGGATCCGTTCCATCAGGCGGTCGCGATAGCGTGCCATCTGTCGGGCCAGTGCCCCGGTCGAGTCGCGCAACGCCACCACCATCGGCTCCGCTCGATCCAGCCCGTAGTCCCCGTGCATTGCCAATTGGCGGAGCTGTTCCAAATGGTGCTGGATCTGCCCGAGCAACCTGACGGTATCGTCTTCGATCCCCAGCTGGGTCCACTGGCCCAGCTGACGAGCCAATCGATCCGATGCCTCCAGCATGCCCGTCAGCCTGTGCAGGAACCGGCGGGCGTCTGAACCGGCCGGCACAGGGTCGTCCCGCAGCTCCGCGCCAGCCCGCCGGGGGTCGAAGGTCACACTGCGGTAGGCCAAGTAGGCATCCAACAGCTGGTCGACCTTCTCTTCCCGTTCGTCCAGCTGAGGGGCCTGGCCCATGCCGCTGCCCTGCCGCTGTTTCTCCACCAGCTGTTTGGCCGCCTGCCGAAAACCGAGCGAAGCGGCCACTTGGGCCGGTGAGACGTACCTCAAGCGCCGCCCCGTCGCGTCGAACACCGGCAGGCCGAGAACATCACGGCGGAGGCGCTCATGTTCGCAAATCAGGAAAGGGACATGTTCCCAGCGCTGCGGTTCAACCAGCCAACTCAGAAGCAACTCGGCCGCCGTGAACCGCCGCGGCTTGCCGGCCGGAAAGAGCTTGCCAGCCTGGATCAAGCCGGGCGACTGGGACACGCCGTGCGCCGCTCCAGCCAGACTGAGTCGGGGATTGACTCGGTGACAGACCGTTTGCACCAGACGTCGGGCGAAGGTATTGACCGGCATCATCCGGCCGTCCTGGAAGGTGGGCATCCGCTTCCAGGTGCCCAGGTCCAGCGGCTCACCACGCTCCTGGCCAACCGCCAACGCGGCCAACCCCATCAACGACAACATAATACTGCCAATACTGCGGCACCACATCGCCCTACGCTCGCTGAGTACTTTCCAGTTCCGCGGACACCTCCGTCTGGCCGTCCCGCTGTTCGCCTGGCCGGGCTCCTCGAGGCCGGAAGAAGTACGCCCGCATGTAGAAGATGATCCCGATCCCCGCCACGATGAGCAGGGACCCCAGATACTTCAGCCCCCGCCCCGGGTCGTAGTTGACCGTCAGGATCGACATGAAGAGCTGCTCGCGCGGCCGCTCCTCCTGCATCATCCGTTCGTAGACGACGTCCCCCGGCTTCCAGGGGCCTCGAAAGGCCTCCTGATACAAACGGTACGTACGTCCCGTAATCGGATCACGGAAACTCTTGGGCTGGTTCAAGTCGATCAGCACCTTCGCGCCGCCTGGCAAAACCTGCTGGGGATCGGGCCGAGCCCGCAGATCCACCAGACTGGAGTAGTGGGATGCCTGATCGGTTCCCGGATCCAGTTTCCGCCGGAACTGATGCAAGTAGATGCCGAACCCCACGTCGATCGTATCCCAGCGAAGCATGCACTTCACCACGCGTCCCTGGCCCGGCACGCTGTAGAGCTGGTCCAGCTCGGGCGGGAAGGGCAAAACGTCCATCCCCATGCCTTGGAGCCAAAACTCCTCCACGTGGCCATCCACGGTCAGGCGTACCCGCGCGCGCCGTGTTTGAACACCCTTGCGCCTCTGACGCGAAGGGACCGGCTCGACCCGCCACCCCGGAAGATCGTGGCGCTGGTAGTCCTCGACGACCAACCGCAAGGGCCGCCCGCTGCGGCCAAAGATCTCGACCGGCCGCCCATCCCCTTTTAGCCTGCCCATCGCTTCGACTCGCGGCGGCCGCCACACGCGGTAGTACAGCCTCCCATCGCTGCCTTGGAGGATGTCGACGCGGGGATAGTGCGACCGCGGTGCCTCGGCCGGCGAATCGTCCCTTCCCGAGCGACCCTCGGCGGCCGGCGGTGCCCAGAGCGTCCCATACACCCCGTGGCGGCGATCGTAGTGGTTGAAGTGAGGTGAATCGGCCAACAGGAACAGGCTCGTCGCCCCGCTCCCTCCACCAGCCTCCGAGCCCTCTTTCCCTTCCGCCGGTCGCGTCAACCGCAGTTGTATCCCTTGGGGGGAAGCCGCGACCAGTTCCACGCCGACGCCAGTGGCGCCCAGACGCTGGGGGCCGCGAGCCAACTGGTCCACCCCCAGCTCGAACCGCTGCCCCGCCACGCATAACACCACAAGCCCCATCCCTTCAACCGGCCCGGTCGGCTGGCTCTCCAAAAAAGCCCGTGTCTCCAAGCCGTCGACCGCCACGCTGTATGAGACCGCCTCGCCTCCCGGCAGACGCTGCTGGTCGCCGAGCACCATCGACGAATGCACGCCCGCTTGCGCCTCAATCAGCCGCACATTCAGCTCCACGCTGGTCCATTGGCCGGTGGAACTTCGGCCCCTCGGCTGGCCCGCCGAACCGGCCCGGCGTACCCGCAACCGCAGCGGCCCGGCCGGCCGCAGGCGCGAATCGCGAAGGTAATCCAGCACCTCCAGACGAATGCCATGGCGATCGTATAACACGCCTCGGTCACAACGAGTCAATCGCCAGGGGAAGAAGAACAACCGCCCGTACTCGCTCCAGTTGAACGGCCCCGAGCTGAAGGGAACCGTCACCCTCCTGCCGGTCGCCCCGCCTTGGACAATCTCCAGCTCGAAATGCTGCGTGTTCTGGTAGGCCACATGCCCCACATGGCCCTCGAAAACGGGCAGCTGAGCGTCCACGCCCCCCAATCGGGTGACGAAGCAACCGACCAATAGGACCAGAATGCCCAGGTGCGTGACCACAAATCCAGTCTGATGCTTCTGCCACGGGAAGCGGATCAGGGCCGCACAGAATACGTTCAGCCCCAACAGCGAAATCAACAAGCTGAACCACCACGTACGGTACACCCCGAATCGGACCGCCTCGGCGCCGTAGTTCATCTCCACGAAAGTGGCCCATGCCAATACGACGGCCGAAAGGCCAATCACCACCACGGCCAGCTTGAGCGAGGCCAGCAGCTCGTAAAGCTGCAGCAGAAGCCGGAGCACGAGGGGCTGGTCTGGAGAGGACAATTTGGGGCGGGGCATCTATCGCAACAAAAAAAGCGATGCTTCCGGCGGAACGAACATGCCGTGGCCAACCGTCGCGGGCCGGACGCGTAACCTCCACGGCGACCAGTTCTCTCGAGGCTGCCGCAGAACCTGGCCGCTGCGTCCCCGGGCGAGCCACCCCCTCTTCAGCCACGCCCCTGAGGGCCCAAGCTCGCTCCCGGCCCGCAGCCTTGCGACAGCCTGTGGAAATTCTAAGGGGCTATCGCCCGCCGGGACAGACTCCCTCGATTGGAGACAAGACTCCCCGCTCCTGGCAACATGGCCGCCCCGCGGGGCCCCGATCGCCTCACGGTCAGTCTGCCCCGGTGGTCGCTTCGTAAGTGCACAATTCGACCAGGTTGGCTTCCGGGTCGCGCAGGTAGACGATCCGCTTGCGGCGGCCAGCGAAGTCGACTTGTTCTGTGGGCACCTCCCGGACGGGGCTGACCAGCTGTCCACCCGCTTCCTCCACCCGTTCGGCCAGTTCGTCCAGTCCGTCGACGCGGAAAGCCAAGTGTCGTAGCCCCAGTGTGTTGGGACGCTCCAGCCCCTGGGGCCGGGCTCCCTTGGGCCGCCGGTAGCAGATCAACTCCAGCCCGGCTTCGCCGGCCCCTTCCAGGTACGCCACCTCGGCCTCAACGCCCTCCAGACCGGTGAGGCTGGTGATCCAATCCCCGTGGATCCTGATCCGGCGCACCAGTCGAAGCCCCAACAGGTCTTGGTAGAAGCTGGTCATCCGCCCCAGATCCTCGACGACGATATTCACATGATCAATACGGCTTGCCATCATCCACCCTCCGCTATCTCGTGCAGGTCGAAACTCGAGGAAGCCCGGCAAAAGGCTGTAGAGCAGGGTCGGTCCTGTCTTGGGAAGAAAGGCGTGATTGGTCGCCGCAGCCGCTCAGTCGGGACTCTGGGACCTGAGACGGACGATCTGAAGGCTCACTCGGCCACCCCCAGCCCAGACGATGCGCCGAGCGGAGCGAACCGACCGCGCCAAGTCCCCTGCATCATCTTGGGCGAAGGGTTCTCCTGCAAGGTCCTCTTGGCAGCCGTGGGCAAGGAGAATGCAAGACGCGGCGGAAATGGGGGGCTGGAGCTGCCCAAGCTTGGGTTGTATGTGTCACGTTCCTCGGCGTTTGGTAACATCGAAGCAACTTAACGTGGGGCAGGCTTCCAGCCTGTCACCCATAACCCAAAAGATGCGCGCATGTGGCACACATGTGCGAGGAGTAAGCCCCTGGATTCGCAGGTCGCCCACTCCCAGCACGACTCCAAATCCGCTCCCACCGAGGGCCGGGGGGTGTTTGCGATCCATGGCCACTGTGCGGGTTGCGACCTCGCCCGGGGCCTGGAGCTTACAATTCGAGTAACCTTGAGTAAGTTACTGTCGGTGTCAGGCGGGCCGGCCTGTCATGTAGCGGCGTAGTGTCTGAATCGCTGTCACAACGCAGGATTCCAGCATGCAGCGGGTACGCGTGATCGATTCCCACACTGAGGGTGAGCCGACGCGGGTGGTCATCGAGGGCGGTCCGGAATTGGGCCGGGGCACCTTGGCCGAACGCCGCGAGCGGTTCCGGCGGCGGTATGACTGGTTTCGGTCAGCCGTGATCAACGAACCCCGCGGGTCAGACATCCTGGTGGGGGCCCTGTTATGCCCGCCGGCCGACCCTTCCTGCGTGACGGGTGTGATCTTTTTCAACAACGTGGGGTACCTCAACATGTGCGGCCACGGCACGATCGGCCTGGTCGCCACACTGGCCCATCTGGGCAGGATCACCCCGGGCGAGCATCGCATTGAAACGCCGGTGGGCGTGGTGACCACGTGGTTGCATCCGGGCGGCCAGGTGACATTCCAGAACGTGGCCAGCTACCGGAAGGAGGCCGGCGTGGCGCTGGACGTGGAAGGTTACGGACGCATCACGGGCGACGTGGCCTGGGGCGGCAACTGGTTTTTCCTGTCCTCCGATCATGGCCAACGGGTCGCGGCGGACAACGTGGAGCGGCTGGGCCAGTGCGCATGGAAGATCCGCCAGGCCCTGCTGCGCGAAGGTATCACCGGCGAAGGGGGCCAGGAGATCGACCACATCGAGCTGTTCGGGCCGCCGAGCCGGCCGGAGGCGGACAGTCGCAACTTTGTGCTCTGTCCAGGAAGGGCCTATGACCGCTCGCCTTGCGGCACGGGCACCAGCGCCAAGTTGGCCTGCCTCTACGCGGAAGGCAAGATCCGGGAAGGTGATGTGTGGCGCCAGGAGGGCATTATCGGGAGCCTCTTTGAAGGGTCGATCCGAGTGGGCGCCGGCGATGTGTATCCGCTCATCAAAGGGTCGGCCTACGTGACGGCCGAAGCCACGCTGATCCTGGACCCAGAGGATCCTTTCCGGTACGGTATCCGGCTGGCCGGCTTGCCAGACGGCCGTGGCCACGAGGGCGGCGAAGGCGGTTCGTCAGGCACAGCGTAATATGTTTCTTTTGTCCGGCACAGCCTGACCTGCAGTCTCCAGTCTGTGTGGCCCCACGGCGGCCCTTGAGGCAAGAGGAGTTCGCCCGTGACCGATACCTATGGCGGCGTTCATGCGGCGCTGGTGACCCCCATGACGCCCGAGGAGGCGGTGGACTATCCGGCCCTTTACCGGCTGGTCCACGACTTGATCGACCAGGGCGTCCAGGGGCTGGTGCCTCTGGGCAGCACCGGCGAGTACTACGCCCTGGACGACGAAGAGCGCGAGGCGGTGGTGACGACTACCGTGGCCGCGGCGGCCGGCCGCGTGCCGGTTTGGGTCGGCGCCAACGCCGGGTCGACGCGGGATGTGATCCGGTACTGCCGCCAGGCCCAAGGGCTGGGAGCGGCGGGCGTGATGTTGGCCGCCCCTTATTATAGCCTGCCGTCACCCGATGAGCTGTGGGAGCATTTCCGCGCCGTAAGCCAGGCCGTCGATATCTCCATCATGCTGTACAACTATCCGGGGCGCACCGGCGTGGACATGACGCCCGAACTGGTGGAACGATTGGCCGAGCTGGACAACATCCGCTACGTGAAGGAATCCAGCGGCGACGTGACACGGGTGAGCGAGATCATTCGTCGCTGCGGCGATCGGATGACGGTGTTCTGTGGCTGCGACAGTCTGGCCTTGGAGAGTTTCCTGTTGGGCGCAGCCGGTTGGGTGGGCGGCGTGGTGAACGTGTTGCCGCGCGAGCACGTGGAGTTGTTCGAGTTGGCGGCCAAGCGCGGCGATTGGCCGGCGGCCCGCCAGCTCTACTACCGCATCCTTCCCGCACTGGCCCTGATGGAAAGCGGGAAATACACGCAGCGAGTCAAAGCGGGCTGCCAACTGATGGGACGGCCGGTGGGACCGCCGCGGCGGCCCTTGCGGCCGCTGAGCGATGAAGAGTTCGAGGCCTTGGCCGTGGTCCTTCGCCCCTTCCAACCATGAGGGTCGCCGGGCGGGCCGCGCCCGAGCCGGCCGGAGTTGGTCACCCCTGGTACGAACAATCCCATGCAGCTGCCCAACCTGTTGGCAACCCGCCCGGGTCGACTGGCCGCCTTCTTCTTCCTCTACGTCACTGAAGGCATCCCTGTGGGTTTCACGGCCACGGCCGTGGCCACGCAGATGCGCCGCCAGGGCGTGGGGCCCGCCCAGATCGGGGTGTTCGTCGGCGCCCTGTATCTCCCCTGGGCCTGGAAGTGGCTCATCGGCCCCTTTGTGGATGTGATCTATTCGGACCGGCTGGGGCGGCGGCGCGCGTGGATCGTGGCCGCCCAGGTGCTGATGAGTTTGTCCCTTCTGGCCGCCATGCCCGTCGACTTTTCCCTTCACATCGGGTTGTTCACCGCCATCGTGCTGGTGATCAATGTCTTTGGAGCCACTCAGGATGTGGCCATCGACGCGCTGGCCTGTGGTGTGCTCGAGGACGACGAGCGGGGATTGGCCAACGGGCTGATGTTCGCCGGGGCCTATCTGGGCCAAGCGGTAGGCGGGGCGGGCGTGCTTTTCCTTTCCGAGCGGGTGGGCTTCCGGCCGACGTTCGTCTTCGTGGCCGGCTCGATCCTCATGGTGACCGTCTTCGTGGCCCTGGGGATGCAGGAGCCGCCAACGCACGGTTCCCGTGCAAGGGTCCCCGGAGGACTGGCCGCCGTGGCTGGCCAAATCCGCCGCTACGCGGGCGAAGCGGTACGGGCGTTTTTCGGCACGCGCGCGGCGATGGCAGGACTGGCCTTCGCCGTCCTGCCGGCCGGGGCCTACGGCTTGTCGCTAGCCCTCCAGTCGAACCTGGCCGTTGAGCTCGGGCTGACGGACCGTCAAGTCGGCCTGCTCGCCCTCTTCTCCACGGTCATTTCGGCCGCAGGTTGCATCGCTGGCGGCTGGCTGTCCGATCGCTTCGGCCGCCGCAAGATGCTTGCGCTGTTCATCGTCACCACAGCGGTCCCCACCGTTGCCTTGGCGGTGATCATGCAGCACCACGGGTGGATCATGCCCGTCGATCCCCAGGCCCCGGATCGGCCGCATCCGCCGCTTCCGGTGATGCAAGCTTTCTGGGCGGCGAGCATGTGGTTTGCCTTGTTCCAAGGCTTGATGTACGGCACGCGTACCGCGCTGTTCATGGACATCTCGACGCCCGAAGTGGCGGCTACCCAATTCACGGCCTACATGGCTTGCATGAACCTGGTCACCTGGTACAGCGCTTCGTGGCAGGGCTACTGCATCGAGGCTTGGGGTTACCCCACCACCCTGGCGCTGGACGCCGCTGCCGGCCTGGCGTGCGTTGCGCTTTTGCCGCTCATGGGCCGCACCCGGTGAGGAGGTGAAAACGGCAGCGACCTAGCCCCCGCGGCGAGCGACGTCCTTCATCGCCGCAATCGCCTGGTCCACGTCGGCCGTGCCGACGTCCAGGTGTGTGGCGGCGCGGATTTTCACAGGGCTGGTGGCCAGCATCAACACGCCCTTCGACTTCAGCGCGGCCACAAACTCCTCGGCCGTCCCCCAGCGTGGGTCGACCCGAAAGAAAACCAGATTCGTGTCCACCTGCTCCGGCTCCAACCGGAGCTGATCGATCTGAGAAATGCCATCAGCCAATCGACGGGCGTTGGCATGGTCTTCGGCCAGGCGATCGATGTGGTGTTCCAAAGCATACAGTGCGCCGGCGGCGATGATGCCAGCCTGTCGCATGCCGCCACCCAACACTTTGCGGTGCCGTCGGGCTTCGGCAATCAGGTCGCTGGAACCGGCCAGCGCCGAACCGACCGGTGCCCCCAGGCCCTTGCTGAAACAGACACTCACCGTATCGAAGTGCTGCGCCCACTCGGCCGCCGGGATGCCGGTAGCCACCACGGCGTTGAATAACCTGGCTCCGTCCAGATGCGTGGCCAATCCCGACTGGTGGGCCCAGCGGCAGATCGCCTCCACGGTCCGGTACGGCTGGATTCTCCCTCCGCCACGGTTGTGTGTGTTTTCCAAGGTGACCAGCCGGGTACGCACGAAATGGGCGTCCGCCGGGCGGATGAGCCCTGCCAGCTGTTCCGGATGAAGCACACCATGCTCACCTTCCACCGGCCGGGCGGCGACGCCACTGAGCTGGGCGTAACCCGCCTGTTCATAGTTGTACACGTGCGAACCCGCCTCGCAGATCATCTCGTCCCCGGGCTTGCAGTGGACGCGCACGCCGATCAGGTTCGACATCGTGCCCGACGGCACGTACAGAGCCGCTTCCTTACCCAGCAGCTCCGCGGCCCGCTCTTCCAACCGGATCACCGTGGGGTCTTCCCCAAAAACGTCGTCCCCCACCTCAGCTTCGGCCATGGCCGCACGCATGGCTGGAGTGGGGCGAGTCACCGTGTCGCTGCGGAAATCCGAGAGCCGTTCTACCATGGCTGCCAGTTCCTCGCCGTCGCCGTTACCATGTCCCATCCCTCGGCAAACACCGTCTCGCCCAAATGACCGTGCCCAACGGTGCAACAGACGGACCGCGAAAAAGCGGAAAATCCGAAATCCAAATGCTCCCAAACGTACCAGTGCACCGCTAGATGCTGTGCCGCAGCCGCCGGATGGCAGCCGGTGTTCTTGTCATCAGGGCTTCGGACATTCGGATTCGTTTCGACATTCGGATTGAGACATTCGGATTTGTCCTTAATGGCGTCGCAGAATCGTGCACGGTGATGTAGACGCGGCTGCGCCGCAACGTGGGCACTGCCCGCCGCCCGGGCCCTTCTGGTGGGCTGTGCCCGCCCTATGCCATTCTCAGCGGGGTGGGACGATGTACGGCCGGGCGATCTGGTCACCGGTGCGTTCGACCCACGCCTGCAGCATTTCTCGGTGCTGGTTGAGCACATCCTCATAGCGAGGGTCTTCGGCCAGGTTGTCCATTTCTCCGGGGTCGGTTTTCAAGTCGATGAGTTGCTCGCGGTGGCGGCCGCTCTGGTAAACGTTGTACTTGAAGCGGTCCGTCCGCACCATCCGTCCGGCGCGGCTTTCGGCCACCAGAAACCGGCGCCAGCCGGGCGGCCTCTTTCCTTCGGCCAGCGGCCGGAGGCTTCGCCCCAAGAGCCCTGGCGGGGGTTCGATCCCGGCATAGTCGCAGAGCGTGGGGATCAGGTCCAAGCCGACCGAGACCAGATGGTCCGAATCAACCGCTCCCGGCCTGGTCACACCTGCCCAGCTGACGATGAGCGGCACGCGGGCGGCCTCTTCATAGAGGATGGATTTATGTTCCAGCCTGTGGGCACCGTCCAGGTCGCCGTGGTCGCTGGTGAACACGATCACTGTGTCCTGTTCCAACCCGGCCTGGCGCAGGGCTTCCAGCACTCGGGCGATGTGCCGGTCAACCATTTCGGTCAGCTGGCAGTAGGCCCAGCGATGGAGCCGCCACCTTTCTTCCGACCAACGTTGTCGGGCGAATTGCCGGAACGAGCGGACGCCCAGGTAATCGGTGGTGATGCATTCCGGCTCCAGTGCAGGCACCTCGAAGTTGGGTGGCAAAGGCGGGCAGAGACGCTCGAAGAACTCCTCGCGCGAAACCCCCTCCGGCCACCTCAGTGCTTCGGCCAACCGCTGCCGTTCGACCGTGCTCCGCGGATACATGGTCGGTTTGCCCATGGTACGTGTATAGTCGTCGATGGCCATGTAGCAGATGTCGTGGGGGTTGATGAACGACGCGACCAGCAGGAATGGTCTGTCGCGACTCTGGCGGAAGAACTCGGCGCAGGCTTCGGCCAATCCTTCGCGCTGGTCGCTTGTGATACTGGCAAAACCGATCGACTCGGGCGTCATCCCCCGCATCCAATGTGTCTTGCCGCCGTAGGCCGTTTCGTATCCGGCGCGCCGGAAGATCCAGCCCATGGCCTGCTGGATCGCCTCCTTCGGGGCTTGTTTGCGGCCCTCGGCGTTCGATCGCATGCCGAAACGGCTCGGCATATGCCCGGTCACCATGCTCATCCGTGACGGAATGCATACGGGATTGGTCGCATAGGCCAATTCGAAGCGCATCCCGTGGGCAGCCAGGCTGTCCATGGCCGGGGTCTTCAGGTACGGGTTCCCCGCACAGCTCATCATCCCCGCGTGCTGCTGGTCGGTGATAATCACCAGCAGGTTCGGTCGCCGCTCGGCGCCGCACGAAGGCCTCTCCGCAGCAACCAGCCAAAGGGCACCGGCCAGCACGGCCGCGCCGGTCGCCAAAAAGCCCCGCCCCACGGCAATCAAGACAGATTCTTCGTTCCAGTGACCCATGAGCTTGCCTCCCTCAAGGCAACAGATACGATCCGAGGTCGTAGACGCGGCCAAGACCGACCGTGACCTCCGCCCTGCGCACTACCACACGGCCATGGCCAGCCCGACGGCGGCGGCCAGCAGCAGGAGCACCCCGGCACAGCCGGTCCGCTGGGGCAGCACTCGATGCTGGCTGGCCAAGCGTTCCACGGCGGCCTTGGCCTCCGCCAGGCCAACGCCTGCGACCTCCCGGTAGCGTTTGATCGCCTCGAGCTTCTTGCCGTCCCGCAGCAGGGCGATCGCTTCGGACTCCGCCGGCGATAGCGACGGTCCCGGGGGCGATTCGCTCTGGCTCTGGGCCGCCTCCACGGCTTCGGTCAACCACGCGCCGCAGTTGTCGCACCGCTGGGCCGTCGCCGGGTGCTCGTGATCACAGTGCGGACATCGGACCATGGGTCAATCCTCCTGGACATGCGGGGCCGACGGCCCAGGTCCATCAAGCGTGTCTCCTGTGTGGCCCGGCCGCACGGTCCCAACTCGATCTTCCCTCGCGGGATGCCCGAATCCCTGCCCGTTCCTCCTGGACTATGGCAGATTGACCCGCGGATTGCAACCGGCCAAAGGCTCGCAGCCCGCCACCCACAACCCAAAAGATGCCCCTCCGGCGCGCACATCTGCAAGCAGTGAGAGGCTGTTTCAAAAGCTCCGTCCAGCAGGGCACGGGAGACCTGCGGTCAGGCGATGTGCGGGGTCAGCAGACCCGCGCACAGCGTTTGGGTCAGGTTTTGAAACACGCCCTGAGCTCGACTTCTGCCAATTCGTCACGAGTTATTGCGCGACAAGAACTTGTGACAAACATGTGCGTCTATACAGCGTATTCCGCAAGGTCTTGCTACGCAACGACTTGCGCCGAATAGCCTGTCCGCAACCACCAAGAACGGCAAAACTCGAGCTAAAGTGACGCTCTCCAGCCAAAGGCGGGGCTACAAGCGGCCGGATCGCCTCCGACGGCTGTGACCCGGAAAAGGCCCGAAATGAACCATGCCTCCCGTTGCCAGTAGCAGATGGGCCCGCCGGTGCTCGGCGCCGGCCTGCCTCGGTCGGGTTTGCTAGGGGCCGGACTGTGAGCTAAAATGACCCATGATTGTGATCCTTGCGGGCGGCTGATGCCGCCCCCAGGGCCGGAGAGGTGGCAGAGTGGTCGAATGCGCCGGTTTGCTAAACCGGTGAGGGGTGATAAGCTCCTCCACGGGTTCGAATCCCGTCCTCTCCGTTTGGTGGGTTTAGGGCCGGCTGCATAACAGCGAAAACCGCCGATAGACAGCCGTTTTCGGTATCCGGATTCTGGGGGTTGGAGGCCGTTTCTTGGGTGTACCAGGCCACCTGTGGGGCCCCGGCACAGGCCCGCTGAAAGTCCGCGTCCGTCGCTTGGACGCAGTGCCGCGCGGCAATGGCCACCGTGCAGCCGATCCACTGACAGACGGTGGCAATCGGGTATTCAGCCGCCAAGTGGGTCTCACACAAGAAGCCCGCGGGTTGTGAAACAGCCGGGGCCACGGCTGCAGGCCCGCCCGCTTGAGGATCTTCTCCAGCGTGGCCCGCAGGTTGCAGCTCATCCAGCTCGTCTGGTCCTCTTGATGCCGGGCGGCAGAGGTCTTGGAGGAGCCCGGGCGCCTGTTTGGTGTTGCGGGAACTGCTGATCGACCACGAGTGGCAAGCTCACGAATGGCATGCCCTGGAAAGCCACCTTTGTGGAGGCAGAGGACGGCCGGAGGGCCAGGAAGCGGGCGCCCGCTGGCTTGTTGGCTGCCGCTGGCAGGGCGGCGGGCGCCGAGGGGACGCATGGCGCGGGTGGGGGGACTCGGAGTGGGCCAGGCCCGGCTTGCCGAACGCTGGCGGGCTCGGCCTGCGATTGGCGCCGTGGCAGGGGGTGGCTACGATACGCCGTCTGTTGTCGTGGGGGTTGTGGGGGGTGGTGGAAGGGCCTGGTGGGGTGTTGTACGCGGCCGGCCCGGAGGGTTTGGCGAGGCGGGGCCGGAGGTGCCAGTCCTCCCCGCGCTGGGCGCGGTGGCCTACAATAGCGAGGAGTCGTGGGGTGGGCTGGCGCGGCGGTGCGGCTGAGGCGCCGATCCTTTGTCGCGCGAATCGTAACGACTGGAGAAAGGAAACCGGGCTGGTGTCAGACGAGAGCGAACGGACGGAAGGCGGGCTGCACGTGGAGCTGAAGGATCCGGCTCTGGCTGCGTTTCTGGCCTGGCTTGTGCCGGGGCTGGGGCATTTGTACCAGAGGCGGATGGCCAAGGCCCTGGTCTTTTTCGTGTGCATCGTGGGCACTTTTGCCTACGGAGTCTACTTGGGCGGAAGCGACCGGCTGGGTTGGGGCCGCGTGGTGTACGCCTCGTGGAAGCCAGGCCACCGGCGATGGCATTATCTGTGTCAGGTATGCGTGGGGCTCCCAGCCTTGCCGGCCCTGGTGCAGGCGGC
>DQVB01000760.1 GCA_015661985.1 Planctomycetota bacterium
ACAGTTTGGGGGGCTTCGGATTCTCGATCTAAAAAGCGGCCGCGAGTGTCCGCTCAAGACGTCGAAGGGATTCGAGCCCTCTTCGCCGCTGGCCTTTTCTCCCGACGGACAGTTCTTGGTAATCGAAGAAGTCGAGGGTGAGGTCAGCGTGTGGGACCTCAGCACGGGTGAATCGACGGGGCGGCTCATTGGAAAAGATCTCAAGGTGCGAAGCTATTGGCCTCGGCCGTCGGCCTCCTGGTCGCCGGATGGCCGGTTTTTGGCACTGGCCGACGCGAATGAGGTATCGCTTTGGGACACCCGTACAGTTGCTCGCGTGAGGACGCTGGGCCGAAGTCGCGGAGGATTGTTCGCCATCGTTTTCAGTGGTGCCATTCTGGGCTGGGCGGTGGTCTGGGGAATGGTGGCCCGCAAGCGGAGGCAGCAAGAGACGGGTGAGCGGCCCTGGGAGGCCGAACCCGCATCGTTGGCCCCGATCGCGCAGGCCGTGCTCCGTCCGCTGCATGTGGCAGCCGGATACGTGCTGCGTACCGCCGCCGTGGCCGCCATGATCACGCCACTGTTGGCTGTCCTGGTACGGGTGAGGACGGTGGCCGACCTGGTGGGGGTCTTCCTGATCGTATTGGGTGTTCTGA
Source organism: Planctomycetota bacterium (assembly GCA_015661985.1). GTDB lineage: Bacteria > Planctomycetota > Planctomycetia > Pirellulales > Thermoguttaceae > SZUA-1497. The sequence continues at coordinate 636 of DQVB01000760.1, forward strand.
TAGGATTGAGGTACTTGCGGAAGCTTGTTCCCCTTTTGTCGCGTTCACCACACAAACCTTACGCCTGGGAATTGGAGCGAGCTTCAAGCGTCGCAGGATGGCGGACGGCGGCTCGGTATTTCGGTCCGGTCAGGGCGTTTTTCTTTGGCCCTTCGCAGATCGTATCGGCCGTCGAGGAAGAGTTCGAAGCGGTGCGCGGGCGTTTTTCTCAGATCGTTGGCCACGCGGTCGAGCCCCGGGACCGGCTGCTGGTGCTCGTGTTCAGAACGAACGAAGAGTTTTACACCTACCTGCGCGGCTACAGTCCGCTGGCCGGCTACTTCGTTGTGAAGCGCAACCCCCAGATCATCATGTGTGCAGAAGCGGCTCTGGATCGTTTGATCGAACCGGTTTCTTTGCTGCGGCTCTTGTTGAGCTATTATTTCCTGATTCAGTACAAGAGGTTTGTGCCCCATTTGTGGGTCTTCCTGGCCGCGGGCCACGCGGCGGCGGGCGGCTTGCGGCCCGAAGCGCAGCGCCGGATCCATCGGGGGTTGCGCGTTTGGCAAATGCGGGATGCTGCTTCGCGTGAGCCGGACCTGTTCAGTCTGCCTCACTTGGAGGCGATGCGTGTCGTGCTGCGGGGTTACGAAAGGGGATCTTTCCGGCGATCCTTCTATTGGACCTGCCAGATGGCGTCGCTGGCCCAATACCTGCTTACCGATCCCACGGGCCGCCGGGCCGAAGGCTTTCGCGATCTGTTGCGCACACTCAAGCGGATCGAATCTGTGGAAACGTCCCTCGTGCGCCACTTCGGCTGCGGAAGCCAAGAACTGGTCCGCCATTGGCACGAGTGGGCCTTGGAACAACCGATCGAGCCGCACGACGATCCACCGCCCGACGTGGAAGAGCATCTGGTGCGCCACGTGTCGCCCTTGGTGGCCACTCCCACGGCGCCGATGGCCCGGCGGGCGGAGGCCATCCGCCATGTGGGAGCCAGCGGGTACCTGGCGGGTGTGGAGACGCTCATCGATCTGTTGGAAAACCATCGGGCCCAGCCGCTGCACGAGGATGCCGTGTGGGCGCTGGAGACGATCGCCGGCCGCTCGTATGGGCCGGAGGCTGCACGGTGGCGACAGTGGTACCAAGAGTGCCGCGATGGGAAGGAGGCTGCCGCCGGTGAACCGGCGGCTGCGGAGGTGCAGCAGGCGGGGCAGACGGGTTTGGCTGGTCAGGACGCCTCATCCGAGGTCGGGCGTTTCTGCGAAAGGCAAGAAGGGGCCGAAACAGTGCGCCTGGCCCGCAGATCGGGCTTCTCCGATTGGGAGCAGCCGGTACCCAAGGCCCTCAAGAACTGCTGGGCCCTGTTCATCTTGGGCGGCGCTGCGGTGGTCATCTGGTCTGTGGTTTTCTGGCTGGGCGTCGTGCCAGAGGTCAATACGGTGGCGACGGAATTATTCGTCTGCGCCCATCTGCTGGCCGGCGTATTCGCCGTGACGCGAGGCACCGGGGCCCAAATGCGCGGACTGAAGACGGGGGCTGCCCTGCTTCTGTTGACCTCGTCCCTGTGCAACATCGTTGGTTTTGCGGCTGGAATCGCCATCGCGCTGTTGCTGCGGTCGCAAAAGCTGAAGGGGTACCTGGCGGCGATGCGTCTATAACCGCGATGCCTGCGTGCTGGCTGTTCCATCCGTCTGCGCAAGCCGAACGGGGACGACTCGACCCCGGCGTTGCGAAGCGACAGGGCAGGATGGACGTTCCTGTCCGTCATCAGTGGGACAATAGGCGCAAGAGCCTGGGCATCGTAGACATCACGAAATGTGAGTTCTGGCGCACGATCCGGACTCACCGGTCCAGCCCATGATTGACGGGCAAGGATGCCCATCCTACGTTTCCCTTTCTGCAACGTTGGGGTCGACCTGCGCGAGCGTCCCATCCGGCGGCGGTGGGCCGGCGGGGCCAGCCGCGGCGGGCCGGTGGTCCTCCGGCTGCGGGCCTGGTTGTATTGCTCCGTTTCAGCGGTTACTTTCTCGGTTGCCCGTCCGGGCGGTATCGGCGTGGTTTCCGATGGGCGCCGACTGGCCGCACGGATTGGGCTCACTCGGAGCCGATCGGTCTTGCCCTACGAAGCGAAAGGATCAGAACGATGGAGACGCTGCGCTACGGTTTTGTGGGTGGCGGTTTCGTGACCGCTTTCCATTTGAGGGCTTTGTGCCAGGTGCGGGGGATCGAAGTGGCGGGTTTTGTGTCCAAGGATCCGGTGGACCACCTGATCCGTTTTGCCACGGAGAACAGATTGGGCCAGCCCAGGGCGTTTCAGAGCGTCCGGGAGATGATGCCGGAGGTGGACGTGGTGGCTGTCTTTGCCCCCAACTTCGTGCGCATGGAGATCGTCGAAGAGATCGTCGACGGGCTGAAGGGCGGCACACCGCTCAAGGGACTCATTGCCGAAAAGCCCTTGGCCAGGAACATGGCCGAGGGCCGCAAGATGATCGAGTTGGTGGGTGCGACCGGCGTTCCGACGGCGTATTTTGAGAACCAGATCCACATGAAAGCCGTGATGGGATCCAAGGCCCAGCTCGAACCGGTCATGCAGACGATGGGCCCGCCGGTACTGGTGCGTTCGGGCGAAGAGCACGCGGGCCCCCATAGCGGCTGGTTTTGGGACCCGACCCGCCAGGGCGGCGGAGTGATGAGCGACATGGGTTGCCACTGCCTGGCCGTCGGCTGGTTCGCCTTGACACCGCCGGGCAAGCCGCCCGCGTTCCTCCAGCCCCAGTCCGTGATGGCTGACCTGTCGCTTTTGAAATGGGGCCAGCCGCGGTGGCGCAAGGAGCTGCTGAACCGCTACGGCGTGGACTACAGCGAAACGCCAGCCGAAGATTTCGCCACCGGCATGGTCACCTACCGGAACCCGGAAACCGGGGCGTTGGTCAAGGCCCAGTTCACCGTCTCGTGGATGTACGATAAACAGGGCCTGCGACTGTCGCTGGATGGGATCGGCCCTGGGTACGCCTTCGAGATGAATTCGCTCCGCTCGCCGCTGGAGGTGTTCATCGGCGACGTGGCCGCCGCCAGCCTGGCCGATACCGAAATGGCCCTGGAGAAACAGCAGGCTTCCCGCGGGCTGTTGACCGTCCAACCGAACGAAGCGGACCTCTACGGGTATACGGACGAGAACGTCGAGGCAGCGGCGGCCTTCCGCCAAGGGCGATCGGCGCTGTTGGACTGGAACTACGGGCTGGAAATCGTGCGTCTCAACGCGGCCGCGTACCTGTCGGCCGAGCGCGGCGCCGTGGTGGACCTGACCGATCAGGCCACGCTGGACGAACTGGAGAAGTACGTGCCGCTGATCCAGCAAGGCCGTGGCGCCGAGGTGCTGGCCGTGCCCGAAGGCTGAGAAAACCGCCGTTCCGGAAAGCCACCAAGGATTGCCCCCTGGTGTCCCGGCCCCGAAGGTCTGGCTCCCGCATCGACCCAGGCGAGGGGGGGAGGCGGGGTTCAAGCCCGACTCGGCCTTGCTGCCTCGGCGGCCGCGTCCCCCGGGGTATCTTCCCCGGCATCGCCGCGGCGCGCCGGTCCGGATGGGCCCGGCCCACGAGCGGAGGCCAAGCACTCCTTGAGGACTTGCTCGACCCGGCGGTCGAGCTCGTCCAGCTGGCGCAGGACCTCCTCGTGGCGGGCCTCCAACTCGAGCAGCGTTTGCCAATGTGATCGGGCTGGTTGCATACGAGAGGATCTGCATCCAGGGTGTAACGGGCGCCTGGGTTCCAGTTTACCCAATCGGCCCGGCAACCACAGGCAGTCCAGGCTGGAGCGAGCTGTTCCGGGACCGACGGGCCGAATCCGGACAACCTGTTACGATCAGCGAAACGGGAAGGGCCGATGGCCCTTGTGGCAACCATGGTGGTGTGCCGTACCTGTCCGTAATGGTGCGCCGACGGGCCGTTGCGGGCAGCATGCGGGCAGCATGAATTCCGGCA
>DQVB01000231.1 GCA_015661985.1 Planctomycetota bacterium
GCCCCGGAGCTCGGCCATCCCCTTGATGATCGTCGGGCGACTCATGCCCGTGATCTCCGACATCTTGCTCACCCCACCACGACCGAGCTCAATCGCCCCCAGCGTTGCAAAAACGCAGCGCAGAATGGGCATCCTTGCCCGTCTTTTGCCGAGGGGAGCGTGCGATCGGGCGGCGTTCGGCAAACGTCACGATTTGTGAGGTCTGGCGACGGCCCTCTCTTACGCGTCGGGCCCCGTCTACGACGGGCAGGAATGCCCATCCTGCAATCCCGGTTTGCAACGTGGGTAGTCCTTCTCCACCAGCGCGTCCTCGCCGTGGAACACTGAAGGGGGTACTCGGAGAACGTCAGCCTTTCCTTGGACTGATCACGCATGCTTCCACTCTGTCACCTGCATCCGTGCGTAGCGTGATCATTTGCGGCTGATGCCGAAACCCCCCCTATTTTTCTGCACAAATCGCACATCGCCGTTGGGCAGCCGAAAATTGGCCGATGATAGCTAGCCCTGTGGCAGCATAGATTAGCGGTTGAGCAGGAACCCGTCACCTCCGGAACAGAAAACCTCTGTTTTCCGTCCTTTCCGCACCGAAAGTGTTAATCGAAAACCCCTCTGTGGGAATCCAGGCTAGCACTTACGCCCAGCGCATTGGGCGCCTTAACCGGTGTTTCGACTTTTGGGCCCCAAGGCCGTACGCGTGCGGTGGAGGAGTGTCGATGCGAAACGGCGACCCGGAATGGATCAATCTGGCCGAGGCGCTGGGCGCCGACGCGGGAATTTCGAGCGAATGCTTCGGCATTTACGTCCCTGACGAGCGTCGGCACGGCAATGAGACGGGCAGCGAAAGGAACTGGGTTTTGGAAGCGCTCGGTTTGCTCGGCCCGATCAATGGCAGTTCAAGGCAGCTGGGCCTTGCAGCGCGCTCACGCAGCGTCCGGGCGATCGCTCGGAGGATCTTCGCCCGCGGCGCCCTGGCCGGTCGCTTGACTCACCTTACAGCTATTGGGCGTCGCCGATTTCGACCCAGCGGCCTTCGCGGGCGCTTTGGAGCACGGCGTCGCAGACCCGCTGGGTGCGGAGGGCCGATTTCATGTCGGGTTGGAACGGCGGACCACCTTCGAGGCTGGCCAGGAAATCGGCGAAGCTGTTGATGAATGTATGCTCGTAACCAATGGTACAGCCCGGTACCCACCAATTCTTCATGTACGGGTGCTCGAAGGCCGTGACGTGGATCCGCTGCCAGCCGGTCAGGTGATCTTCGATCTTCCGGCCCGTTTCCGGATCGGCGTAGCGGAAGAACTGGAGGATATGGGGGTCTTCCAGGTCGAAGAAGATGGCTCCCCGTTCGCCGTTGATTTCAAACGTATTGTAATTCTTCCGTCCGCGGGCGTAGCGGGTGCTTTCAAAGGTGCCGATCGAACCGTTCTGGAAGACGGCCAGGAACATGCAGGCATCGTCGATGTCCACCTTCTCCACCTTGCCCGTGTCGGTGTGTTTTCTTTCCTTGATGAACGTCTCGGCGTACGCCACCACCTTTTGGATCGGGCCGTTGAGCCATTCGGCCGTGTCGATCGAATGGGCCAACAGGTCGCCAGTGACGCCCGACCCGGCCACACGCCGGTCGAGCCGCCACAGGGCCATTCCGCCCTGGGGCACATCGGCGGCGATCGTGTAATCCTGGTTGTACGTGGCTCGGTAGTGGAACGCCCGTCCCACGCGGCCTTCTTCGATGAGCTGTTTGAACAGGGCGATGGCCGGCACCCGACGGTAGTTGAAGGACACCATGTTGGCCACTCCGGCCTTTTCCACAGCGGCCACCATGGCTTCGGCTTCAGCGGCGCTCATGGCCAGCGGCTTCTCGCAGACGATCGTTTTGCCCGCTTCGGCCGCGGCGATGACACAGTCGTGGTGCATGAAATTGGGCACGCAGACGTCGACCAGGTCGATGTCGTCACGCTCGATCACCTTGCGCCAGTCGGTTTCCACCGACTCGTACCCCCATCGATCGGCGAACTCCTCCAGTTTGTCCCGGTCCTGCTCGCGCCCGTAGCACGCCTTCAAGACCGGCCGGTGCTCGCGGGCGAAGAAATGGTTCACCTGGAGCCAGGCGTTCGAGTGGGCGCGGCCCATGAAGCCGCAGCCGAGCATGCCGATGCGCAGTTCTCTGGACATGGTTTCCCTCGCTTCTCTAGCTGTCGTTGACCAATTCTACCACAGTGGATCCCTGCGAGTCCCAGACCAAGCACCAATGACCAATGTTTCTGCGCCGCACGTGTCTGCGCGGGTCAACTGCTGCGATGGATACGAGCGAAAATGCGAGTCAGCTCGTTCGGCTGCTTCCACAACCCGCGGGCTTGTCGCTTTCCCACAGGCCATGCCTTAGCAATCATCCGCAGCCAGTACTTGGTCTCCCGGGAGTCTCGCTTACAAACGCTGATTCGATACTCAAACTCCTTTTTCGTTCCCACCTCGTCCGCTTCACAATAGTTGGCGCCGACACTTGTGGCCGCCGGAACCAGCTGTCGAACGAGGGGCGAAGTGATGTCATCCACTTTGACGGTTCCCGCGAATGCAATGATCGCTTCTCCGAAACGAGCGGTACGTTCTTCCAGGTCATACTGCTGGTTGTCCGAACCCGGATCATCCATCGCATTGCCCCTGATTGTCTCTGGTCTAAGGCACGCCCACAGCCGATCAGCGCGTCAGAATTTGGTCATTGGTACCTGGTCATTGGTCATTTCCTCGTCATCCGTCATTTGTTCGTTCGTGCTTCCTTCGCCATTCGGATTTCCTCATCCGTCATTCCTTCCAGCCGTGGGCGTCGCGTACGGCGATCATGGCCCGGAGGATATCGTTCCACGTATCGGGCTTCATCATCACGTCGTTGGGGAACATGCAGCCGTCCCAGCAGAGGTGTTTGATCCGCCTGGTGAGTTGGCCGCTGGCGTCGCGCAGCCAGTAGCCGGCGTGGCGGGGGATGTCGAGTTTGCCGTTGGGGTCGGTGGCCAGGCAGTGGCGTCCGGTTTTGTCGTGCGAGCCCGAGCCGTGCACGGTGGCGTCGTTCTGGGCCACATGGAAGTCGATCGTCCAGGGGCGCAGGGCGTCGGTCAGCGTCTTGTAGGCGGCGTCGAAGGTCGCCTGGTCGGACCAGTCGAAATCTTCGGGCAGGACACGGTCTTCCGGGGCGTTGTAGCCCAGAAGGTACAGAAGCGTGTGGGCCATATCGGCCTGGAAGCCCAGCGTTGCGGGCCGGTCGACCATCTCCAGAAGCTGGATCATCCGCTTCCAGCTGTGCATGCCCCCCCAGCAGATTTCGCCTTCGGCGGCCAGCGTTTCGCCGTGGTCTTCGGCGATCCGGCACGCTTCGCGGAAGGTGTCGGCGATCCGCTTTTGGTTGCCCTCGGGGTCCTCGAGCCACTGTTCGACCCCGCAGGCCGAATCGATCCGCACGTGGCCGTGGGGACGAACGCCCAGCCCGCGCAGCACCTGGGCCACGCGGCAGCCTTTGCGCACCTGTTCGAGGAATCTCTTCCGCTCCGGCTCGCCGCCCATGGCCGCCCCGCCCCCGGTGGGTCCCCACACGGGTGCCACCACAGTGCCGATCTGGAGGTTCCGCGCCTGGGCCTTTTCAGCCAGCTCCTTGATGGCGTCGTCGCTTTTGACCGTAGAATCGATGTCGATGTGCGGCAGGTAGAGGAAGAGGTCGAACCCGTCGAACTTGACCCCGTCCACCTCGGCCGCGGCGGTCAAGTCGAGCATGGTATCCAGGTCGATGGGCGGCTCGCCCCCGTCCCCCTTGCCCACCACGCCCGGCCAGGCGGCATTGTGCAGCTTGGGATAGTTGTTGGGATGGTCGTTGGTCATGGAACGGCTCCTGTCGTTCTTAGAGCGATTGAGGCGGTTGCCCTGGTACGATTCTCTCCGGTTGATCCACAAGGGGGGCACATGAACGGTGGCCACGTCCCTTACGATGGGGGAGGTCAATATGCAGGTAATCGTGCACCACTTTGCGCCGCATGCCGACGATCTGCCTCCATGGGATATTCGGATGCGCCTGCTCAAAGTCCGGCGACACGCGGCGCGCGGCGTCGCCGATCGTCTGAATCGGATGCGTCACCGCCGACCGCAGGTTGTCGCCGGGGTCGAAGCCGGCACAGCCTGGGGCCGCCTGTCCCATCCTGCACGACGTACACTCAGTCCTGGCTTTTCCTCCGGTGCTCGCCGATCTCGGGTGTGCTCTTGTGCACATCGGGGCCGAAGTAGCGCAGGGCCACCAGCGGTTCGTGGCCCGTGTTTTCCACCTCCACGCCCTGGGCCGCGGCCTCGGCGGTGATGAACACTTCGTCGAAGGGCTCTTCACCGAAGCGGATCATCACCGGCGTCTGCAGGTCGAGCTTGCCGATCCGCCCGCACCCCTGAACGGTGATCCAGCCGCTGGCCCCGGGATCGCGCAGGATGCACTTGGCGCCCGGTTCGACGGTCAGCTCTTTGGCCGTGACCAGCTGTTGGCCGTTGAAGCCGCCGTAGCTGATCCAGCGATCCGTGTAGCCGTCGCCTGAGCAGTCGGGGTCGACGATCGGTTCCACGTAGTTGTGCGACTTGAAGTAGGGATCGACGTTCTTTTCCCAATCCAGTTGGTCCACGATGAACTGGAGGTCCTGGTGTTTGTCGGGCGGGACGTCTTTGACGCACAGTTCCCAGGGCACTTGGCGCCCTTCGACCAGCGACTGGAACATGCCGAACACGTCGCTGCCCCACTGGGGTTCGTAGGTGCACATCGAGCCCGGGGCGTGGAGTACCCCGGCCGGGATCATCCAGCCGGTGCCCGGCTTCAGGCGATAGGCGCGGGACAGATCCAGTATGCCGTTGTCGCCTTTGTTCCAGTCTTCCAGGCAGCGGATCACGTCCTCTTTGGTCGTCCCCGGTTCCAGTCCCATGAAGGTGTAGTCGAAGTGGTTTTCCGCTGCGTTCAACTGGGGCGGGAAGTAGTAGCATTCCGGCTTGCCCTGTTGGCCGGTCAAGGCGGCGTGTTCTTGGCGCTGGTGCATGTGGTGCGGGATGGGGCCCATGTTATCGAAGAATTTTGAGTACACCGGCCAGCGGCTGTATTTCTCCCAGATGGCATCGCCCACGATCCGGCCCTTGCCTTCTTCCACCGCATCGCGGAGCAGGAACCGCTGGCCCTCGAACACACAGTAGCTGAGCCCCTCGTCCGGGGCGCGGTTCTCGTTCATCGCCTCGGTGGTACTGGCGAACCACCGTTCATCGATCCCGCCTCGGTGTACGCCCAGGGCGTACCAGTCGGTCGGGGCGAGCTTGATCCGCTTGCCCGGGTGCAGGAAGCTCCGCGGCACCCAGGTCGGGGTGAGCCGGAGGATGCCTTCGCCAGCATCCATGGCCCGATCCAGAATCGCCGCCACATTATCCGTCTTGACGATGGGTGAAGCACACATGTCTGTTACCACTCCCACAGAGGAAAGGGACCACAACTGTACTGCCGGAGAAGCCATATCGCCGCCGCGTGCGACAGACGGCACTGGCGGCGCCCATCCGGCTCAGCCGCCGCGGCGACCCCACCGCGGTCTGCCATACCGCCATCCGAACACGATGGCCATTCTTACCGGCTTTGGGCCGGGGTGGCAAGTACCCGGCCCCCGCCGCGCCCGGGAAAATGGGCGAAATGGGAAAATCCTGTGGATCGCGAGTCGGCTGCAGCCGGCCACGCCCCGGCGCACGGGCGCCCAGCCACTGGAAACCACCCCGCCTCCGGCTTACATTGATCCTCATCGAGTCGGACCGCCAAGCCGCACGATCACAGGAGACCTGCCTTCATGACCGCGAAAACGTGGACCTTGACCGACGTGGAACAAGACTGCTGGCTGGAAACGATTGCCTTGAGCCCCAAGGACGTGGGTGGCCCGGCCAGCGGTTATTCGGTGATCAAACGTACGCTCCAGGGCGGCCTCCGCCAGGGGGTTGAAGTGATCGAAGTGGACAACGGCAGCTGCCGTTTTGTGATCATCCCCACCCGAGGCATGGGCATCTGGCACGCCCTGGCCGGCGGTGTCCATCTGGGCTGGAAATCCCCGGTGCGAGGGCCGGTACACCCGGCCTTCGTGCGACTGGAGGAGCCCTCAGGGATCGGGTGGCTGGACGGCTTCGATGAACTGCTGGTGCGCTGCGGCCTGGAGAGCAATGGGGCACCCGAATTCAACCCCGACGGCACGCTCCGTTACGGACTGCACGGCAAGATCGCCAATATCCCGGCCCATCGGGTGGAGGTGACCATCGACGGCCAGAGCGGCCAGATCCAAGTGCGCGGCACGGTGGACGAATCGCGTCTGTTCGGGCACAAACTCCGCTTGACCACCACCATCGCCACTCGCATCGGACAGCTCGGCTTCTCGGTGACCGACGTGCTGGAAAACCTCTCCGCCGAACCGAGCGACCTGGAGCTGTTGTACCACATCAACTTCGGCTCGCCGCTCCTGGAGCCGGGCGCCAAGATCGCGCTGCCCTTCCGCGAAGCGGCTCCCCGCGACGCAGCGGCCGTGGAGAACGTGGACCAGTGGGATGTTTATGGACCGGAGTCCCCCGGCTCGGCCGAGGCCGTCTTCTTTTTCGACCCGGCGGCCGACGGCCAGGGCAACTCGCGGGCCGTGCTGCACAACGCGCGGGCCGACCGTGGCGTCAGCGTGCTGTTCAATAAGACCCAGTTGCCCTGCTTTACGCTGTGGAAGAACCGCCAAGCGGCCGCCGACGGCTACGTCACCGGCCTGGAGCCGGCCACGAACTACCCCAACACCAAATCGTTCGAAAAGGAAAAGGGCCGCGTCGTGGCGCTGGGGCCCGGCCAATCCAGAACCTTCCAGATCACAGTGGAGGTACACCCCAACGCCGACGCGGTGTCGCGCGCCGTAAAGGCCGTGGGGGAGATTCAGGGCGGGGGTCGAC
>DQVB01000005.1 GCA_015661985.1 Planctomycetota bacterium
ACGGGATTCTCTTCCCCCGCGGCGCGATGACGGCACGCCGTCAACGCCACCACGACCCCAAAAAGACCGGGAACGGTTACGAGTAACCTAACGAAACGATCGGTTGGGGGTTGCCTGCCGGAGCCGGCTTCCGCCGTCTACGAGCGTTTTCGTCCGCTTGCTGTGCCGGATGGTGTGCCATCTCTTCGAAGGGCGCTGCCGCTTTGACCGAATCGGGCGCCACGCGGCAGTGAAACGCTTCGGTCACCGTTTGTCGGTGGCCCGAGCCACTGCGTCTGCGCAAAGGCGGGGAAGCGTCCAACTGGCTCAAAGTCGGAGCTTGGGGACGAGTGCCGGAGCGTCCGGCTTCGCCCCGCCGCTGGCGCTTACATCTTCAGGATGTAAGACGCACGAAAGCGCAGGAGCGGTTCAGGGACCAGGGGTTGCGAAAGCCCAGCAGGCGGGGACGGGGCAGCGTCGAACTTTGATGGCCCATCGGGGGGTAGGGCCGGTTTGGGCATTGCGCTGGATCTGGCAAGTCGAGGCAAGGGGCCGGCGCCGCGCCGGGCTACCGCCGGGGCGCGCAGCCGGAGAATGATTGTCCGCAGGATTGATCCAGGAGTTCAGCGGCCCTTTCAGTCGCGCCTTTCGAAGAGCCCCTTGTAAGGCTGGAGCCTTGCAGAGGGGGCGTGGCGGAGCGTCACTTTCATGGGTGGCTGGACTTGGCCTCCTGGCTCAGATGATCACGGATGCACCGTTCCAGCTCTTCGTGGTCCACCGGCGGGACTTCTGACAGATCCGGTCGCAGCTGCGAGGCCCCTTTGATGTAGATGTGTACGATCTGGTCGGCCGGCTTCTCCGTGTTCCAGTGCACCAGGACGCGAATACACCGGGGCAAGGAGTTGGGGACCTCCAGCTCGTGACTGCACATCAAGGCCACGTTGAACCAGCCCAGTTGGCGGGCGGCCAAGGCCGGAAACTCGGCATTCAAATCCCGCGTGGTGGTAAAGATCGCGCTGGCCACGTCCTCTGGCTTGATCCCATTGCGGCGGATCATCAGCGCCAGCAGCTCCCGCGTCGCTTTCAGAATTGCTTCCCTGGTGTTGGCGTCGGCTGTGGTCGCACCGCGGACCCCGCGACAATGCATCGGCATATCCCTCAAAAGTCCAAGATCCTAAGGTGGCCCGGCTGCAATTGATCGTGAGCGAAAAGACTGCGCACCCACGGGGTCGCCCGAGTATCTCATCGCACGACCCGGGGCGGACAGCTGCAGGCCACGCCGCTGGCTGCTCAGGGCACCTGCCCGGCGCGGTCCAGTCTATGGGCCTCGGATTGCCTAGTCTACCGGGCGGGCCTTGTCGGTTCCACTCGGGGCCCGAGCGCCGCGGGTCCAGGGCCCGGGCGCTCCGCCACTTGCCGGCCGGCCAGACACAGCACCCGCCCATCGGCACACGTCATGTACAGCCGGCCGGCGGCGGCGATGAGGCCGTCGAACCTCGGGGGCGAATCCAGCTGGTATTGGGCCCGTTTGCTGCCGTCGGCCGGGTCCACCGCCCAGAGCACGCCACCCTGACGGCCAGCCAGGGCGGCCTCTTGTTGGGCCAGCTGCTGGCGGGCCGTCGGTCCTTGGACCTGCTTGAAAGCCTGCTCTTCGTCCACGAGGTCCGGAGGTCCGGCTACGAACAACGTTCGGCCGGCCAGCACGATCGCCCGCGCCAGAAAAGGCAGCTCTTCCGCCCAGTGGCGGCTCACCAGGTAGGGGCCTCCGCCGGGCCGCCCTTCAGGCGAACGGCTCGCCTCGGGCGGCAGCCTATCGGCGGCGAACAGTTCGTGCTCGATCGGCGTCGTCCAGCGGTAGAACTTCGGCTTCCGGCCGAACCCGTAGATCTTCTCATCGTCGAAGACCAGGATCCGCCCGGCGGGCGCGGCTTTGCCGGCCCGGAAGTACCCGCACCAGCCGCTCACGAAGGTGCTACCATACAGCCAATAGGTGCGGTGCCACCAGCTGTCATCGAGGAAGCCGGTGGGAGAGAACAGGTGGGCTCGGTCCACCCGCTGTGTCGCCGGCGGGGCCCCCCGATCCGCATCCGCCCCGGTGGGCATCCGTTCCAGAGGCAGGCGGGTGCCGTCCAGTCGGAACGCTTGCGATCGCATGTACACGTACCGCCCGTCACTGGACAGGATGTCCGGTAGCGCTGGCGGCATGTTGAGCCAACTGACGTACTCCTGCAGCTCCTTGCCTGTCCGCGGGTCGCGGTCGTCCAACACGGTTTCGGACAGAAGCCGGCCCGTCTTGGGGTCCAGACGCAGAAGCCGCAGCCCGCCATCCAGGAACATGGAGCGTCCGGCGGCGCAGTAGAGCACGCCGTCCTGGATCAGTACGCTGCCGTGGACCGGCCAGACCGATTCCAGTTGGCCGTAGGCCACCAGCCGCTGGTCGACCGGGGCGGCGCGGAACCGCCAAACGAGCTGGCCGTCGGCCGCGTGCAGCGCGTAGACGTAGCCGTCCCGCGAACCGAACAAGACCAGGCCCTCGTAGACCGTGGGCGGCGAATCCACCTCTGCAAGGACAGTGCGAATTCCGTTTCCGCGGCATCGGCCTTTACCTTCCTTGGTCCACACGGGATTAAACAAAGTCAGCCGGCAGATTAGCGAAGAAGCCTGGATCTGTCAACTTTATTTTCTGACACCTCCATGGAGCCCCAGGCGCCGGATGTGTTCCCGAGCCTGCGCGATCCGTCCGGGGTCGGCTTCCAGTCCCTGCACGAGGAAACCTTCGTCGGCGCGCAGGGCCGCGGTGAGTTGGCCGTTGCCGCAATACAAATGAACGACCAGCCCGCCGCGCACGCCCGCCGATTTGAGGATCGCGGCGGCCTGTTGGGCCACCTCCCCGCTCTGTGCACCCCGCGCGTCTGGGCCGCTGAGTACCGTGACCCCGATCAGCCAACAGGTGACGATCGCTATGGGCACGTTCATGGCGTCTGTGCGGTTTCCCATCCCTTTGGCTTCGGGTATCATCATGGATTTCCTTCATGTCAAAGCCTTACAGCACCTCAGCATGATATCGAATACATCCGTGTCCTTGACCGGCCCGGGCGGCAACAGCCCGCCGCGGGAGACCAGGATCACACTCTGCTGGTCCCGGCTCACTGCCGGGGCGCCGTGCGAGCCTTTCACAAGGCTGGTGTCCAGCGGAATGGCCCGACTGGCCGGATCCCAGAAAAGCTCCACGGGATCGTACCCCGGCTTGCGGTGGATGTCCACCGTGCGGGCGAACCGTGGTGCTTCGTCGTGGGAGAGCCAGTAGTAATAGGCCAGCCAACGGTCGGGCGCAGAAACCAGTACCACGTCGCCGCTGCGGGGATGGTCCAGCCCGTAGTCGGCCAAGCGCCCTGCCGACACCACTTCGGCGATCCCGGCCTGGCCGGCAAAAAGCTCCTTTACTTGCTTGATGAGCTGTGGGTCATGCTCCGCCACAAACACGTGGGCCAACTGGTGATCGGCCAACGCCCACGCCCGGCTCGCCTTCGGGTCCAAGACCAGGCCTTGGTCCGTTTCGCGGACGGCCAAAAGCCCAGCTTCGCGCAGGATCCGGTTCGGATAAACGACGCGGTCGACCGGCGTAATGGCGTATTCGCCGGCCACGACCCACACGAGATCCTCACCCAGCGCATCGGCCATGCCTTCCGCCAGGCGCCCAAGGGCCTGGTCCAGCTCTCCCGCCGCAGCCTCCGCCTGGGGGCTGTCCGGGCCGGTGCGCTGGGCCGCGTAATCCAGGTGCGGAAGGTAGATATAGAAGAGGCGTGGCTGAAAAGCGCGGGCCGTTTCGATCGCGGATTCGACGATCCATGTCGTCGACTGGATGCCCGCCATGGGCCCCCAAAAATGCTGGAGCGGAAAGTGGCCCAGGCGTTCCATCAACGTTTCATACCATCCTTCGGGCCGCGTATAGCACCAGAGCGATTCTGAACCATCGGGCCCATGGATCGGCGCAGGCGTGCACACATAATCCGCGCTGGAGCCTTTGCTGTGGAGAGCGAACCAGACGGCCGAAGTGAGCTGCGAGTTGGACTGGCCCAGGCGGTCCCAGATCTGGGGCCGGAGGATACAGTCGTTGGGCGACGTCCACATCTCGATCCGCGCCTGGTCGCGCCAGTAGAACCCGTTGGCCACCACTCCGTGCTCCCGCGGCAGCGTACCAGTGGTCATGTTCGCTTGCACCGGGCACGTGACGCACGGGAAGGTGGGCACCAGCGGGGCCATTTGGCCGCCGGCCGTCAACCGCTCCAGCTGCGGCATCCGTGCCACGTCCCTTTCCCGCAGGGCCGCCACGGACAACACGATCACATGTCTAGCCATCCTGCTGAGCGTACCTTTCCATCAAAGGATTCAAGAACGCGTAAGCCTTCCGGGCGACGGTCGGCGCCTCGTGACTGTGTCGGCTCAGTTCCACGTGGATCCCGCCCCGGTAGCCCGCCTCGGCCAACGCCGCCATGATCGGTGGGAAGTCCATCTCCCCTTCGCCAAACATCAAATGCTCGTGCACCCCGCTCCGCATGTCCTCGATGTGTACGTTCACCAGCCGTGAAGCCCACCGCCGGATCACCCCGGCGATGGGCCCCTGCCCCTGGCAGTGCAAATGGCCCACGTCCAACGTCAATCGGAGCTCACCGGCCGGCAGATGCTCCAGCAGCGTTTCGTAGCCGGCCATCGAATCGATGAACATTCCCGGTTCGGGCTCGAAGCCGATCGGCACCCCGCGCAGCGCGGCGTGTTCCAATACCTCGTCCAGCCCGGCCACCAGCCGGGCCATGCCCTCTTGCCAGGAAACAGGATCGCGCAGCACGCCGGACCACAACGACACGCATCCGCTCCCCAACTCGGCCGCGCAATCGATCGCGTACTTGTAGAAACCCACCCGGCGACTCCGCGACGCTGAATCGGCTGAAACCAGCGTCGGTTCGTGCTTCACCCTCGGGTCCAGCAAGTAACGCGCCCCCGTCTCGATGACCGAATCCAGCTCCAACCGGTCCAACAGCCGCCGTACCCGCTCCACGGCCCGCCCTGTCTCCGCGGCGAAGGGCCACAAGGCACCCACGTCGATCGTAATGGCCACGCTGCGGTAGCCGATGTCGGCCAACAGGCGCAGGGCATCGCCTAGCTCATGGTGCGCCATCCCGTTGGTGTTGTAGCCCAGACGCATGATCGGCGGAACCATCGGGCCATACGAGTGTGTTTTCGTTGTGACGCCCCCGAGCTCCCACTCAGCCCATCGTGGCCAAAACCTCGCTCGCCGCTTCCACGGTGGCGTCGATATCGTCTTCGCTGTGGGCCGTGGACACGAACAGCGCCTCGAATTGGCTGCACGGCATGTATATGCCGCGATCCAGAAGCCCCCAAAAGTAACGGGCGAAGCGCCGCGTGTCCGAGCGACTGGCGGTCTGCCAATCCGTCACGGGACCAGGATTGAAGAAGAGCGTCATCATCGAACCGACGCGGTTGAGCGTGCACGGGATACCGGCCCCGAGGGCGGCTTGCTCGAGTCCTGTGGCCAAGCGCGCCGCAAGGTGCTCCAGGCGATCATAGGGGTTCGTGTCACGGAGCACTTCAAGTGTGGCGATCCCAGCGGCCGCGGCCAGCGGATTGCCGCTGAGGGTGCCGGCCTGGAACACTTTGCCAGCCGGCAACACGTGGTCCATGATCTCCGCCCGACCTCCATAAGCACCCACGGGCAGCCCGCCGCCGATGATCTTGCCCAGTGTGGTCAGGTCCGGCTGAATCCCCAGCAGTGCCTGCGCTCCGCCATAGGCCACGCGGAACCCGGTCATCACTTCGTCGAAGATCAAAAGGGCCCCATACTCTTGGGTCATACCGCGGAGCGCCTCACGGAAATCGGCCTGCGCCTGAACGCAACCCATGTTGCCGGCCACCGGTTCAACGATGACCGCCGCAATCCGCTGGCCGTGCTCTTGGAAGGCCGCCTCCAGGGCCTCCGGATCGTTGTAGGGCAGCACCAGCGTGTCCTGCACCGTGCCTTGCGTTACTCCCGGCGAGTTCGGCACGGCCAGCGTGGCAGCCGAACTGCCCGCGGCCACCAGCAGGCTGTCCACATGTCCGTGGTAGTTGCCAGCGAACTTGATCACGGCGTCACGGCCCGTGCAGGCCCGCGCCAACCGGACGGCGCTCATTGTGGCTTCAGTGCCGGAGTTGACCAGTCGCACCTTTTGGACCGAAGGGATGGCCTCGATGATCAGCCCGGCCAGTTCACTTTCGGCTTCTGTGGGCGCGCCGAAGCTCGTTCCCCGCGCCAGGGCCCTTTCCAGGGCATCGACGACCTCCGGATGGCGATGACCCAAGATCATGGGGCCCCACGAGCCGATGTAATCGATGTATCGGTTCCCGTCGATATCATACACGTACGCCCCTTCGGCGCGGTGGATAAACACCGGCTCGCCCCCCACCGCCCCGAAAGCCCGGGCCGGACTGTTCACCCCGCCGGGGATCAGTTCCTTGGCGTGCGCAAAGGCCGCAACACTCTTCTTTCGTGACATGCCCTATCCCTTTTTCATGGCCGCCGACTAGACTCTGCTTCCAGATCGCCTCCCTGGGCAGGATCTTTGGAACTTCCGCAGGGGCGTCGATCCGAAGCACGCCCGCCGGGCTTGCCGCTGCCGACGGCCGCTCGCCAATTGCTCTGCATGAAACCATCCTGCCCGGGCACGGTGGTGCCGCTCAATGCGTTGTCACGTCCAAATCACCTGCGGCAGCCCCCGAGGAGGCGCCGATCCGTCGCGACACTGCAGCGTAGCCAGGTCCCTGAGATCAACCCCCAAGGCGAAGCACACCCGCCAATCAGGGGAAAGCACCATGAACGCCCTGCGAGGCTGGAGGCGGCCCGGCGGCCGCCTCCAGCTCGTCGCCGCTTCCGCCAGCCGCGCCGAGCGGATCCAGCGCGCGGCTAGACTTCCTTGGTCACCACGAAGGGTTTTCGATAATCGCGAGTCAGCAGCCGATTCGCTTCTTCGTTCCCGACGAATCGCTCCTCTTGGGGATCGAATGCCAATTTCGGTCCGAGCGTGTACGTGGCTTTGTCCAAATCGAGGCCCAAGGCGGCTTTGAGGTTTTCGCGGATGTACTCCCACGAACCCTGCGCGTGAGGGCAATCGGGCAATCCTTCCGGCTCGGTGGTGCCAGGAACCTGCTCGCCTAAACGGTACGAGATATTGGCCAAGTGACAGAGGGCCGCCGAGTAGTGGGCCTCCAGGATGTTGGCGTGCAGTTCCTCGGACTTGCGGCTGCGCACACACTGGATGAAGTTCTCGAAGATGCTGCCCGGCTGGTGGGTGAATTCCACGTCCACCAGCTCTTCTCCCTTATCCGATCCGTTCGGATAGAACTTGCCGCCGATGATGGCCCCTTCTTCCAGATAGAACTCGTTGGTCACCTTACGCGGGAAAGCCTTGCCGTCCGGCACCACCGTCTTGCCGCACAGGCCAGCCACCTCGAAGACCAACAAGGGGCCGCCGAAGTCGAACACCGTCAGCTGCATGTTCGGTGTCTGGCCTTGGTCGGTGAAGGGCGGCTTGCCCTCGCTGGACTGGACCCAACGTCCGCCCAGACTGATCACGCTCTTGGGGAGCGTGCCGCCGGGGATACCCCAGCGAGCGATGTCCATCTGGTGGACGCCCTGGTTGCCGATCTCGCCATTGCCGGTGTCCCAGAACCAGTGCCAGTTGTAGTGGACCAGGTTTTCGTGATAGGGCTGCATAGGGGCGGGCCCCAGCCAGAGACTGAAATCCAGCTCGGGCGGCGGGTCCTTGATCTCCTTGAAGCCGATGCTCCAGCGAGGCTTGGAGGCATAGGCCTTGGACACCAGCAGTTTCCCGTACTTACCACTCTTCACGGCCGCCACGGTCTTGGCCCAGCCCTCCGAAGCCCGACTTTGGGTTCCATGCTGGACGATCCGTTTGTACTTGCGGGCCGCCTTGACACACTGACGGCCCTCGAAGGGATTGTGGCTGCACGGTTTTTCCACGTAGACGTCTTTCTCGGCCTGGCAGGCCCAGAAGGTGATCAGGGCGTGCCAGTGGTTACACGTGGCCACGGAGACGGCGTCCAGCTCTTCGTCGTCCAGCGCTTCGCGGATGTCCTGGACGCACTTGGGCGTGTTGCCCCCCTGGGATTCCACCTGGGCGGTCCTTCCTTTGAACAGCCGAGTGTCCGGGTCGATCAGGTACGTTACATCGACGCCGTCCATCTTGGCAAACTCACTGATGTGGGTTCCGCCGCGGCCGCGGATGCCCGCCACGCCGATGCGAATGCGATCGTTGGCCCCCAGGACACGGGCCGAAGCGCGGGTGGCAGGAACGGCCAACGTAGTGGCCAGGCCAGCGGCAGCCGTACGACGCAGGAATGAGCGGCGTGTGTGTCGGGACATGGGCAGGCTCCTTTGTGCTGAAGGATCCGGTAGGCAGGTACAGTCTGGGTGTGCCCTGATGCGCGCACGGCGCACGCATGATTGAACTGACGGCGCTGGGCGCCATGGCCGGTCCCCACGGAGCACCGCCGACGGCATTTCGGTTGCCGTCGCCAGACCACCGTCGAACCTGCCGACGGTAACGGGGCAAACCGCCGGCGGCGGCCCTCCGCCATGCGGCGCCCATTACACCAGACGGCGTGGCCGGTGTCCAGTAGCCTCTACTGGCCGATGATCTTCACCAGCACCCGTTTGCGCCGCCGTCCGTCAAATTCTCCATAGAAAATCTGCTCCCACGGGCCGAAGTCCAGCCGGCCGCCGGTGATGGCCACCACAACCTCACGGCCCATGATCTGCCGCTTATGATGCGCGTCGGCGTTGTCTTCGCCCGTGCGGTTGTGCTCATACCGTTCCGGCGACGGATCGAAAGGGGCCAGCTCCTCCAGCCACCGCTTGTAGTCGCGATGCAGCCCCGGCTCGTCGTCGTTGATGAACACGCTGGCCGTGATGTGCATGGCGTTCACCAGACAAAGCCCCTCTTGGACACCGCTTTTCCTGACCGCCGCCTCCACCTGGGGCGTGATGTTCACAAAGTCCATCCGCGCATCAACATTCAGCGTCAAGTACTCCGTGTACGATTTCATGGCCTGTGACCCCCGGTCGGTTGTGCGGTGACATCTCCAGATGCATTGTGCCGTCCGCCAACGGCCACGGCAACCGGCCCTCAGCGATCGGGCGAGACGCAGAGCACCCACCCGCGTGGACGGCTGTGTTGCACTAAAGGGCTATGCTCGGCGCGGGGGGAAGGAAGCGGCGAGGCAGGCCCTCTCCACTGGCGCGCTGCCGGGCGTCGCCCCCGTCAATCGTCCTCGGTCACTTCGTTGATCAGGTACTTGGCAGCCACCGCATTCAAGGTGCACGGGGCCGGTTTGCCCTCGGCCAGCAGAGCGAGCGCCTCCAGATCGGACTGCCACGCCGTGTCTCCTTCGGCGATGAGCCGTCGGGAACCCGGCTGCCGCCTCAGCAGGAGCTGGCCGTCCTTGTAGTAATAGTCCGTCGGGCTGACTTGAGTCGCGTAGGCGCGCATGTAAGGCATGATGTCGCTGGGCTTGAACCACAGCTTGATCTCCCGTTCGGCCTCTTCACGGGTGGCCGAGGCGTGGACCAGGTTGTCCAGGCGGACGCTGACCACATTCCCCTCGGCGTCCTTGACCGGGACCACTGTGCCCAACGCCCGGATGGTGCCCGGGGCTTGATCCCGAGCGTCGTGCGGGTTGGTGGGGCCGGCGATCCGCCGCAGCTTCGGCACGGCGTCGGGCCCGCAGAAGACCAAGGCGATCACGCGCCGCTTGTGCGGTCCGTCCGGATAATGGACTCGTCCAGTCATGTACTCGATCAGCGACGGATAGAAAGGCTCGCCCGCGTGCTCCGCATAGTGTTCCTCGGCCAACATCCTGGTGACGTGTACGATCTTCGCCCCGGCGAAGCGCAGCCCCGTGTGAAACTCAGAAAACTGGGAGAGGATGTACCCGGTCAGCGAAATCTTCAGGGCATCCGGCTTGATCAGCACCAGTGTCTGCTCCAACTCCTTGCGCACCATACCACCACCTCGCCCTATGCTTGTTTCCATGCACCGACACACACGCCCGGATACGCCTCCCGCCAAGCGCTGCACCCACCGCTCAGGACACCGTGCAGGCCTGTTGGAGAATCTCGCAAACACCCTCGGGAACAATTCGCCAGACCTTTCGAGCCGTTGGAATGCGGGATCAACAGACCCGCACGCGGCGCGAGGCAGTTTGGCGACACCTGCCTATTATCGTGCCAGCGCGATCGGCGACAACCCCGCTCCGCCGCCCTGAAGTGCGCATCCACCCGCCCCGCGGCTCACCAGACCGGCCCTCAGCTGTCACCCAAGCGGCCAGCCGGCGTGTCGGCCCGCAGCCCTTCGATCATCTCCCGGGTGGCTGCCTCCACGGCCTGTTGCCATCGCTCGGGGCCAAACCGTGAAGCAAACGGCTCCCGCCGAAAGGCGAAGATCAGCGCCCGCGAACTGTTGATCACCGCGCCGGTGCCGCGGGGGTCCATGGCCGCAGCCACATCGCGGGCCGTGGCCCCTTGGGCCCCGAAGCCGGGCACCAGGAACCACGCGTGCGGCATGGCCGATCGCAGTTCGGCCAGCTGCTCGGGGTAGGTGGCCCCGACCACAGCTCCCACCACGCCGTAGCCACAGCGGCCGGCCGTTGCAGCGGCCAAGGCCTCCACATGGTCGGCCACGTGACGGTAAACCGGCCGGCCTTCGGCCACCAAATCCTGCAGCATCCGGCCGCCCGGGTTCGACGTCTTGACCAACACGAATACCCCCGCCCCACGCTGGCAAGCCAGATCGACGAAGGGCTCCAAGCTGTCGGCCCCCAAATACGGACTGACGGTCAAGGCGTCCGCCCCCCACGGGCTCTGGCCGGAAGACCCTAGAAAAGCCTTGGCATAGGCCACTGCGGTTGACCCGATGTCGTTCCGCTTGCCATCCAGAATCACCAGCAGCCCCGCTCGCTGGGCATGGGCAATCACCCGGGCCAGCACCGCCATCCCCGCCGGCCCCAATTGCTCGAAAAAGGCCACCTGGGGCTTGACCGCCGCGACCATGGGGGCCACCACATCGATCACCCCGCAGCAGAACGTCTCCACCGCCCCCGCCCTGGCACCCAGATCCCCCGGATCGCCGCCCCGCAGGCCGTCGGGGAGCATGTCCCACCGAGGATCCAAACCGACAAGCACGGGTGTGCCCCGACGACGCACCGCCGCCTCCAACCGATCCGGAAAAGCAAGCACTTGGAAAACCTCCTCTGGCTTGGAGTGCCGGCCCCCACGGCAGAAGCCCGGGTGGGCGCCAGGCATTGTGCGCCAAGCTCGGCCCCGGTTCCACAGGGGGTGGAGCAGGGCGAGCTTGCAACCGGCCCTGGGATCTGCCATACTAAAGGTTTCTGGGGCCGAAGGCCCCACAGCGGCCCAACCGGGGCGTGGCGCAGCCTGGATAGCGCGTCTGACTGGGGGTCAGAAGGTCGCCGGTTCAAATCCGGCCGCCCCGACTCGGAAACCCTTTCGTGGCAAGATGTTGCGAAAGGGTTTTTCCTTGGAGCATGGGGCTTGGTTCCTTTTGGCCCCTTTCCGGGTGACAGCCGCCGGAAGCGGTTCGTTCGTAGTCCCGCCTCTGGGCGGAACGATCGTACCCCGTTTGCCGGGCGCCACCATTCCGCCCAGAGGCGGTGCTACAAACAGAGCAACAGCTTCCTTGGCTCCCAGGCTGTTACCCGGTTTTGAACCCTTTTGAACCATGCCGAGGACAGGCTCTGGGCTACCTATGGGCCACCACGGTCCGCCTCGGCCCGCTCGCGCAACGTCCGGCTCATCGTGCGGGAAACGTGCGGCGACTCACCTCGGGCCAGGCAGGCATTCGGGCCTGTTCGACTGACGGGCCTGCGGGTCGTTCCCGCGCCCGCTCGTCGGTCATCGGACGACGGCCATGTCATGGCGCCACGTCTGATCTCGGGGGCCGCACACGACACTCCCGGATCGGCACCGGTTTGGCCGATGGGTCGAGGATCCGCATCTGGTGTGTCTGCGGGTCGCCGAAGGGCCCGGGCCAATCGGAACGGCCCTTTTCTGCGATTTGGGTGACCACGATTCGATCCTGCCACAGGTCGCCGCTGAAGAGCTTGCCGTGGGCGATGATCTGGGTCGCGCAGGAGGTGATCATACGGCCATAGTCATAGACTTCGACCAGTTCGCCGCTGCCCGCATCGATGCGGAAGCACTTGGTCGTCTGCGGGGGCGACCCCCCGTTTTCGCCGTACAGACAGCCGTTGAAGTAGATGAGGTTTGCGATGGCCGAGTAATCGAAGCGGGCCAGGTCGCATTTCCACACGACACGCCCGTCCGTAACGGAATAGGCAGCGATATACTTCCAGGCATCGCCCGTGTACTTCTTGCTCCACCCGTTGCCACTGCCACAGACGAGCTTGCCATCGAAGTAGGTGAGTGTGTCTTTCTTGCCGTTCGGCAGGCCGTCGCGCTGCCACAGGAGGTTCAGGTTCCGGTCGTAGACGCGAATCGCCGAATCCCACTCGGGCCTGCCGTACCACCGTGTGGCCACGAAGCGCCCGAAGGAGTCGTCCACGAGGACCGTGTTCCACGAGATGCATCGGTGCGGCGGTGCCACGTCGACCTGGCGAATGACGCGCCCATCCGTGGCGCGGATCTTCAGCAGTTTGCCATCGCACTGGTAGAAGACCACGCCCTGAGCCTGATCCACGCAGGGGGTGATCCCGCCGGTGCTGCGTCGCCGGACCCACCACACGTCCCGGCCCGTTTCGCTCGACAGCGCATGCAGCCCGTTCTGGCAGGCCATGAGGATGAGCTTCGACCCGTCGCCGCGCTCGTAGTACGAGTATCCGAAGAAATAAGCCCCCGGCTGGTTGGCTTCGCTAGTCCATTCCACCTGCCCCGTGTCTCGATTGATGGCCTTGGTGCGCTGTCGTTTCCACTCGTGCGCGATCACCAGCCACGTGCCGTCGCGGCGCCGAAACACCAGCGGCGTGCTGTCGTATGTGAAGGTGAAATCATAGGCGCGGACCTTGCGAAACGTGTGCACATCGAAGGACACCACACAAGGGAACCGCTCGGTACGTACAACGCCCGGTAGCCGGCTGTGGTCGTTAGCGGTGAAGTAGGCCACGCCTTCAACGACCACACCGCCCTGTGCATAGTAATCCAAGCCGCACGTGGAGGCCGGATCAACGAGGGGCTTTCGGCCAGTTGCAAGCTCTTGGGCAAGGGCCGCCAGGCTCGCTGCCAAGACGAATCCCCCGGGGAGTATCCATCGCAACAATCCGGCTGTAACCATGCGGCCTTTCTCCCGCTTCGTTGCGGCCTGGTCGAGCGAACAGCCCGCGGCAGCGACCGAAGGCCTCCGGTGCGGGCGTCTGCGGCAACATGGGACACGGCGGGAAAGCAGGAGACCTCCGGTCGGAGTACGTGGGCCGATCGGAGACCGGCGCAGAACCGAGTACCCATCCCTTGGCCGTCGCGGCGAGGCGCAGCCGTGCCCGTCGGCGACGACAACAGACCACCTTCAGGCCGCGGCCTCTTGTTTGTTCAGCTGGATGGCCTTTTCGATCAGCTCCAGCGTTTCGTCGATCTGCTGGGGGCTGGTGAATCCGATCGTAAAGGCATGGACGGTGCCCAGGCCGAGCACGAATCGCAGGGACTGGAGGCGTTTTTCCGGGCTGTCGAACCCCGTTTCGCCGTAGATCTTCATGCCGATCACACCGCGACCTTGCTCGTGCATCTTCTTGATCTGGCCGGCCACCTCTTCCGGCGCCCCGTCCATCTTCTCCCCGAAGGGGTTGATCCGCACCAAATGGACCTGGTTCCACTCGCACTCGACCGCATCGACCAGCGGATCCATGCCGTGGCAGGATACGCCGATGGCGCGCAGGCGACCCTTTTCCCTGGCCTCCAGGAGTACGTCCATGACGGCGCGCATCTGGTCAGGCCATCCTTTGTCGAACATGGCGTGGATCAACAGTGAGTCGATGTAGCTGGTGCGCAGCTCTCGGCGGAACCGTTCAATGTCGGCCTTGGCCACCTCCGGGTGCTTCGCGCGAGTCTTGGTCTGGATGAAGATCTCCTCGCGAGGCAGCTCCTTCAGGGCGAAGCGCACCAGCAGGTGCGTCATGTACATGTCCGCCGTGTCGATGTACCGGAGGCCACGGTCAAAGGCGTGGCGAACCAGCCGGGTGAAAGCGGCTTGGCCCAATTCCCGCTGTTCCCGCCCTCCCCGCGTCCCCGTGCCGATCCCCAGCACCGTGGTCTGGATGCCTGTCTTGCCCAAGGTCACTAGATCGGTGCCGGAGCTGACCTGCGGCGGCGCGGCCGCCTCAGCCGGCCCGGCCAAACTGAAGCGTCCGACCAGACCGGCCGCCCCAGCGGCGG
>DQVB01000207.1 GCA_015661985.1 Planctomycetota bacterium
CCCCGCGGCCGGCCGGCGCGATGGCCGACGCCCCAATCCGCTCATCACACACTCGCACGCAAAGCCCGCACAAGATGCAGTTCCGTTGCGCTTCGGTCACGTGCGGATAGGGCGTGCTCCGCACACCCATGCGCGCAGCCAGCTCAGCCAGCTCGACACTCTCGGGACAACGGGCCAACAAGAGCTGCATCACGCCTTGGCGAGCCCGCACGGCCCGCTCGGAGTTCACCCGGACGGTCAAGTCGCGCCGCACCGGATAGTTGCACGAGGTGACCATCTGCCACCAGCCCCCGCGGTCGATCTCCACCATGCAAATCCGACAAGCGGCATAGGGCTCCAAGGCGTCGTGATGGCAGAGGGTGGGTATCCAGACGCCCGCCCGCCGCGCCACCTGGAGGATCGTCTCGTCCTGCTGCGCTTCGTACGCTGTTCCCTCGATGGTTACGATTGGCATACGATCAAGTTTCCCGGTTCGTGGAACATTGCGAATTCAGGATTGCAAATTGCAGATTGCAAATTGCAAATTGCAGATTGCAGATTGTGTGTCACCCCCAGACTACGTTCGGCCATTGTCCGGCTCTATGAATTCCCATCCGCCTGTTCGGCAAAGCATCGACGATCCTGCCCACACGGGCTGCAAATTCCAGCAACCGCTCCGGCAGATCTTCCGGTTCCATCGCCCAGCCCTCCGACTGCAATTGTACGTTTCCCCCAGCGCCCGCCGTCCGGCCGAAAACGCCGAGTTTTCAATTTGCCGTTTGCAATTTACAATTCCCGTCCCTATACCTTCAGCACTCCCGAGAACGGGCACACCTCGAAGCAATTCCCGCAGCGCGTACACTTGACCTGGTCGATCACATGCGGTTTCTTGCGTTCCCCGGCGATGCCGTCGACCGGGCATTTCTTGGCACACAGCCCGCAGCCGGTGCAGGTTTCCGCGTTGATCTCGTAGCGGAACATGCCGCGGCAGACTTTGGCCGGGCAATGCTGCTGGTGGATGTGCTCTTCGTATTCAGCGCGGAAGTAACGAACCGTGGAAAGCACCGGGTAGGCGGCCGTCTTGCCCAGTGCGCAGAGGGCCGCATCCTCCAGGAGCGTCCCCAGGTTTTCCAGCATGTCCAGGTCATCCGAACGCCCTTCGCCGCGCGTGATGCGGCTGAGGATGTGGAGCATTTGCGCCAGCCCTTCGCGGCAGGGGGTACACTTGCCGCACGATTCATCCCTGAGAAACTCGATGAAATACCTCGCCACGCTGGGCATGCAGGTCTCTTCGTCCATGACGATCATCCCGCCGGAGCCCATCATCGAGCCCAGCTGGGTGAGCCGGTCGAAGTCGACCGGTTCGTCCAAGTACTGGGCGGGGATGCACCCGCCGGAGGGTCCGCCCGTCTGGACCGCCTTGAATGGTTTGTCGTCGCGGATCCCGCCACCGATCTCGTAGATGATCTGGCGCAGCGTCATCCCCATGGGCACCTCGACCAGCCCGGTGTTCTTCACCTTGCCCACGAGCGAGAAGACCTTGGTGCCCTTGCTCTTCTCCGTGCCGATGGAAGCGAACCATTCGGCGCCGCGGAGGATGATCTGGGGCACGTTGGCCCACGTTTCCACGTTGTTCAATAGCGAGGGCTTGCCGTTGAGCCCGCTTTCCACCGTGTGGATGTATTTGGCCCGCGGTTCGCCCACCCGGCCCTCGAGCGACGCCATCAGCGCCGTCGATTCGCCACAGACGAAGGCGCCCGCCCCGCGGTTGATGCGAATGTCGAAAGAGAAGCCGCTGCCCAGGATGTCCGGGCCCAGCAGGCCCAGCTGGCGGGCTTGATCGATGGCCGTGGAGAGATGTTGCACAGCCAAGGGGTATTCGTTGCGCACGTAGATATAGCCGTGGGGCGAGCCGACGGCATAGGCCCCGATGATCATCCCTTCGATCACCGCGTGGGGCACCCCTTCCATGATGGACCGGTCCATGAAGGCGCCGGGGTCGCCCTCGTCGCCGTTGGCGATGACGTATTTCGGTTCGCCCGGGGCATCGCGGCACGATCGCCACTTGCGCCCGGTGGGGAACCCGCCGCCGCCTCGGCCGCGAAGGCCCGAGCGGACAACCTGCTCGATGACCTCTTCGGGCGTCATGCCGGTCAGTACCTTGGCCAACGCGGCGTAACCCCCCGCGGCGATGTACTCTTCGATGCGCGTGGGATCAATCAATCCGTTCAGGGCCAAGACGATGCGCTGTTGCCCGCGGTAGAAGGGGATCTCCTCGGGCCTGACCGCCCGCTTGCCCGTCTGCTCGTCCTCGTACAACAGCCGCTCCACGACGCGGCCGCCCAGCACTGATTCGCGCCAGATCTCCGGCACGTCCTCTTCGCGCACACCCTGATAAAACACGTTACCCGGGTCGACCACGACAATGGGGCCGCGTTCACAGAACCCGTGACAACCCGTGCATTTCGTCTGGATCGTCACCGTGGGCTGGTCGAGCTCCGCGGCCGCCTGGCGGAACGCCTCCAGCACTTGACGGGCCCCTTTGGCCGTACAGCCGGTCCCCATGCAGATCCGCACCCCCCGCGCCTTCGGGTCCTGCTGGGCCACCAACTGGTCCCGGTACCGCTGGAGGTCCTCGGCCGACGTCAACGTTGCTGTCGCAGTGATCACGACTTCTTGCTCCCGCGTTTTTTCTTCTTCGCCGCCTTCTCGGCCGCCTTGCGCTGGGCCTCACGTGCCGCCTCGTCCCGCTGGACGATCTCGCCCAACAGGCGGATCGCTCCGTCCACGTCCAGGTTGCCGTGGTAATGCCCGTCGACCACCATGACCGGGGCCAGGGCGCAGGCGCCGACGCAGTTGACCGGCGAAAAGGTGAACCGGCGGTCGGGCGATGTGCCGCCGGGCACCAGCTGAAACTCTTCCTGGATGGCCTGGGAAATCTTGTCCGCCCCTTTCAGGAAGCAAACCGTCCCCATACACAGTTGGATGGTATGGTCGCCCTTGGGCATCAAGCGGAAGGAAGCGTAGAAGGTCGCCACGCTGTAGATGCGAGCCAGCGGCACGGCCAGCCGGTTGGACAGTTCCTTCAGCTCCGTTTGCGGCAAGTAACCGCAGGCGGCCTGCACATCCTGCATCATGGGGATCAACATCCCTGGATCGCCCTCGTATCGATCGACGATTCCCGCGATGTCAACGGTTTGTTCTTCAGCCATCTGTGCCATCCTCCAAGCATCCTCCGCTCTGGGCGCCCCGCTGGTTGCCTAGCCGTCGGCTCCCCGTTCGGCTGCGCCGATGGTCAAAACACCCCCAGCCCCGTTCGTCCCGGTACAGCCTGACAACCGCTCGAGCCGGCGACCAGGGGCCGCACCCCTGGGCCCCGCTACGACCCGCGCGGGCCCGTGTGGCGGGTTGGCCGGGCAAAAACGGCCAGGCAAAAACGGCCAGCCTCAATAGTAGTCGATCCTCACCTCCTTGCCGCGGCGGCGCAGTTCTTCGCCCAACGCTTGGGCCACCTGCGACTTGATCCCCAGCTCGACGGGCAGGTTCGGGTTCTGATGGGCGGGGTTGAGGGCCCGTCCTACGAGCATCCGTACCTCATCAGCTTGGCGCAACAGCAGCACCAGTCGGCTGGCTCCATCCACCTTCAACTTCAGTTGTTCGCTGGACACGTCGGCCCGTATTGTCTCCAGCGCCTGGGTCATGGTCAACGTGCCCTCGGTCACCAGGTCGATCCCTTCGATGCGTCCGGTGGCGGGTATGGCTTCGGTGCCCGTTTCCAAGTCGACCGAGATCGGCCGGCCCAGCTGGCGGGCCACGATGTTGGCCGTGGTGCCTCCACAGACGACCCGTGTGCCGGCCGTCCCCATGAGGGCCTCCACGACGCGCTCATCGTCCTCGCCCCGCACGGGCGGCCCCGTCATGAGCACGACGGTCCGTTTCCAGCGAGCCTTCACCACAGCGATGCTCACGTCATCGCCGGGCGGTCCCTCGTAGAGCTGCTCGACCACGTGAGCCAATTTGGCGGCCAGCTCTCCCGCCGAGAGGGACTCGTGCACATGGCCTTCCAGGTATCGGCCCACTTCATCCCATCCCCAACCGAGCGGATAGGCCCCGCCGATGCCCGCGTTCAACACTCCGTCGGAGACGAGCACCAACCAGTCGCCCGGGCGCAGCGGGAACTGGTATTCGTAGATTCGCTTCCCTCCCACGTCGCACTGTTCGCCGGCTAGCCGCTCGAGCCGGCTGCGGCGCACCACGAAGGGGGTCGGGCTGTCGTAGGCCACCAGTTTTACCTGGCCATCGGCCACCAGCTGCGCCATGGTGAACGTGCTGTAGGCGATCTTCCGCACGCGGCAGATGGGCAAGGTCTCCGAAACGGTCTGGACCACCTCGGCCAAAGGCAAGCCGCCCTCCAGCATGCGTGTGGCGATGCGTGTGGTGAGCGTGGAAAGGATACTGGCCTTCACGCCGCTGCCCAACCCGTCGGAGAAAACCAGTGTGGCCGAATCCCGGCCCGGAGAAAACTCCACACTGTCGCCGCAGATCTCCTCGCCCCGCTTGTTCAGCTGCCGCAGGCCAAACTCGTAGAACACCTTCACGGCGTCCCCTCCTCGCGGAGCAAATCGCTCAGTCGAGCCAGGAGCACTTTCGTCTCAGCCGTGGTTTCTCCCAGAAGCCCGGCAATCTCCTGGGCCGTCTGCATTTGGCGGCGGATCACCTCCTGGGCCCGGGCCAACGTCTCCCGTTTCACCTGGGCCAATTCGGCCCGCGCCCGCTCCTCCTCCGAGGTGTCGATGAAGATGCCGCAGGCGCGATGTTCACCTTCGATCCGGAAAAGGGTGGCCCGGTAACAGACTCCTCGTTCGGGAAGACTCCCGCGCACCGACAGGTCCCCTTCGGCCCGCAGCATCCGCTCGAAACAATCCGATTGCAGAATCTCGGCCGCCTTCCGGCCCCGCAGGTCTTTGCCCCCGATGCCGAACATCCGTCGGAAGGCTGGATTGACATACTGGATGCGGGCCTCGTCATCGACCAGCACGATCCCGTTGGGGGAGTGTTCCAGAATCGAACTCGCACTGACCTGGGGCATCGATTCAGTTCTGATCATCGGGGGGCCTCCGCCACATTCCCGCGAGTCGGCCCGCTCGGCCGCACCCAGCGGACCCCAGCGGCCCGCGGCGCAGCTGCGGAATCCCGTCGTCCACCTCGGCGCCGGCCCGCGGCGAATTAGGGTCGTAACGCCACCTCCCGGAGTTTTTCACGCAACGTTCGTTCGGCCTCGTCCAGCGTGGGGCTGGAAATGTCTTCGTCGTCGAACTTCCAATTCATACACTCGCCGCATCGCTCCATGCAGAAGCTGCCCAGCAGTGCCACGGTCTCCTCCAGGCCGGCTTGGCGGATGATCTCCGCAAACCGCTGGAGCACGGATCGCGAACCCCTGATGTGGCAGGAGCTGCCCACACAGACCATGACTTTTACGGACACCTCA